>JAGCXC010000092.1 GCA_017961515.1 Clostridiales bacterium
CCACGTGATTCCTCCAATATTGCAAATGCTTTTTCTGCTGGCATTGCATCCCTATAACATCTCTTTGCCGTTAATGCATCAAATACATCTGCCACAGCCATAATTCGAGCACAAAGTGGTATGCTATCTCCAGCCAATCCCTTTGGATAACCAGATCCGTCCCATTTTTCATGATGATATAATGCTATATCCCTTGCCATATTCAAAAACATATCTTCCTCTATTCCATCCATACACTTTATTATTGTTTCTCCACCTATCAATGTGTGTGTCTTCATTACATTAAATTCCTCTTCTGTGAGCTTTCCTGGCTTACATAATATTGAATCGCGTATGGCTATTTTACCTATATCATGCAGTGGTGCAGCCAATACTAAATTTTCTATGTATTCGGGTGTGCATACATCCATATATTTATTCCCCATTTTTATCGCATTTGCAAGTATTTCTACATATCGGGATGTCCTTTTTATATGTTGGCCTGTATCATCATCTCTACTCTCCACTAACGTTGCTAAACTAAATATTATCTTACTTTGTATTGTTTTTATCTTTTTCGTTTTCTCATCCACCATAGTCTTTAGATCATTTTGATAAGCTGAAAATTTTAAAGTCTTGGAAATTCGTCCTAGCAAAAGTTCCTTAACAAATGGCTTTTGTATAAAATCGTTCGCACCAAGTGTCAAACACTGTACTTCCTTTTGTGTATCCGACACACCAGTCAAAAATATAACTGGTATATCATAGCACGACCTCATCATCTTTATCTGCTTTAGTGTATCAATACCATCCATTTCAGGCATATTTATGTCTAATAATATTATATCCGGTATAAAACGTTGCAAAAAGTTTAGCGCCTTCCTACCAGAGTTTAGCGCCGTTACTTTATAGTATTTATCTAGGGTAGACTCAGTAAACGCTAATGTAGCCGCATCATCATCCACTATCAATATATGCTTTAATACAAACTCTTCCTCTTTTTGATTATTGTTCATACTTTGCAATATTTCTTTTGCTCCATCATCATCATACAATGTAAGCTTTAGTTTCGCATCATTTAGATATGGCGTATATGCTTCGTTAATATTATACATAAGAAGATCATCTATCATAGCCCGTGCTGACTTATTCTCAAAATCATCTATCTTATCTACAATGTTTTGAATTTTTGATAAAACAGTAGCATCATCTAAGTTTTCCTTTGTTTTGGGAACCTCTTTTGTCTCTGATTGAACAATACCAGATATGTTCTCCAATACATTGCAAATCTCTTCTTTTAATAAGGTTATATTGTTATTTATATAATCTATATTGTTGTTTGCCACACTTAATTCATGCTCCTTGGCTAGCATTGATAGCCTATCTGCACCTATTAACTTTGCTGAACTCTTTATAGAATGCACCATAATTTGATAGCTCTTATAATCTTTATTATTAAGTGCTTCATCAAGCTTAATCGCCTTATCTTTATTCTCTAAATAAAATGTCTTTAACACATCAAAGTACTCGGTTAAATTGTTACTATACATACCAATTCCCCTCTCGATGTTTATTGAATGGCTATCATCTTTTTCTTGATGTTCTATCAAATCTTGTGGCAAATATGTCAACAATATATTATTTAATTTAGCTAAGTCTATTGGCTTGCCCAAAAAATCGCTAAAGCCTTCCTTTAAAAATTTCTCCTTCATCCCACTTATCGTATTAGCCGTCAACATCACAACAGGCGTATCCTCTATATATGGCTTGATTAATTTAAATGTATCTATACCATCTAAATCTGGCATCATGTGATCCATAAATATAATATGAAATCTTTGCTTTTGTGTTTTTAGTAAATTGACACACTCCCTACCTGATAATAATGTAGTCAAATTAACATTGTACGGTTTTAGTAACCCACTTATAACTTTTAAATTTAGCGCCAAATCGTCAACAACCAATATATTAGCATGTGGTGCAACAAAACTAATTAAATCACTATTGTTTATTGTGCAGCTTGGCTTGTCAGAAATCTTTTGCTTCACATAAAATGAAAAAGTTGTTCCTTTTTGATATTCACTCTTAACCTGTATGTCTCCATTCATAAGATTGATCAAATTCTTACTTATACAAAGCCCTAATCCAGTACCCTCAACACTTCTATTCTGTTTGGTATCACATCTTTCAAAACGCTTAAACAATTTAGGTATATCTTCTTCCTTAATTCCACATCCAGTATCACTTATATCAAATGTAATTATTACATCTTTTTCAATTACACTGCATTCAATAGACATTGTTACAAAACCTTCTTTTGTAAACTTAATTGCATTATTTAATATATTGGTGATAATCTGTCTAATCCTTGCTGAATCCCCTATAAGATTCTCTGGTACGTCTCCATCTATATTTAGTTTAAACTCTAACCCCTTCTCGTCAAACTTAGGTGAAAGTATTTTTATTATGTTATTTATTAAATCATGGAAATTATACACCTCATTCACAAGTTCTAACTTGTTAGACTCTATCTTGGAAAAATCTAATATGTCGTTTATTATCTCAAGCAAATTCGTACATGCGCTCTTTATCACCAATATATCTTCTTTTATAGGTCCTATATCATTCTCTAAAAGTATAATATCTGTCATTCCTAATATCGCGTTCATTGGCGTCCTTATCTCATGAGACATATTAGCTAAAAATAATGATTTCGCCCTATCCGCACTTTCAGCTTCTTCTTTAGATTTTATCGCCTCTATAACTGAATTAGCAGAATCAATTAACCTTCCTAATAACAGGGATGTCCTGTTTGTGATGGATATACTAATACTTGCCATCCCCATAAATATGAGTATTCTTGGTATAACTGCGTATATCACCAACGACTTTATTGAATCCATAAGTGGTGCATTGGGTGTGATATTTAAATAAAATGATGCTATTGTACCAACTATTATTAATATATTGGTCCCTAGTATGGTAAATATAATTAAATTTCTGTCAAAGTACAAGGTGGCTAATGTTATTGGCAGCATAAGAAATATTATTGTATGATAACTAAGCGGTGTGTATAAAACAAATGTCACCACTAATGTTATAGTTATAAACATATACTTTAAATATGCTTTGTTATACTTTTTGGTTATCTTTAATATACAGTACGGTAGTGCACAAAAAAAGCACGTTAACAATGTTATAGTGGAAAAATTGCTCGACTGTAAAAGAAAAATTCCCACGTAGTTTAACATCCACGTGATTCCCATTATGAATGCAAATATCATAAGACACCTTGCTACCCACTTATTTGCTTCCTCTACATTGCGGGCCAATAATTCTTTTTTATTAGTTATTATCTTATTTATACCCATATTAAAATATCCCCCCTACTATAGTAGTATTTCGACAAATACCAAAAAAATCCCTAGTATTTTTTTGTACTATTGTAGAAGAACTCCAGTAGTAAAATATTTTACTACTGGAGAAATGATATAATACTCTACTTATATCTATCTTGATGGTCTTGTTGGCCTTGTTGGATTAAATGGGTTAAATGGGTTAAACGGATTAGATGTATTCCCTGTATTATTAGTTGGATTAGTTGTAATTATGTTACCTAGTCTTTCATTTAACTTTTTCTCTACTATTTCTTCAACTATTCTTTCTACATCAGTAACTGTACAATATTTAGTTTCGCTTCCACTTTCATCCTTAGCCATTTTATATGCACCATATGCATCTAATACTCCAGAACCAATATCATAATCTATAGTTGGAGATATATCCACTTTATTTGCTGATTCTTTTATAATCTCTTCTATCTCCGCAGCTGTCTTATCTGGTGATCCACCCCATACTAGTGCTATTGCACCTGATACAAATGCACACGCCATTGATGTACCTGATTTGTACTCGTATCCACCATCCTTACTTGTACTATATATATCAAGACCTGGTGCTGCTATATCTATGTATCTTCCAAAATTGGAGAAATTACATATCTGATTTTTGCTATCTACCGCTGCCACTGCTATAACTCCCTCGAATGCTGCAGGATATGTTGGTCTATAAGTTCCCTCATTACCAGCTGCTGCTACAACTATACATCCTTTTTTAATAGCATATTCAACTGCCTCTTTTAGATAATTGTCATAGTTAGATCCGCCAAGACTTAAGTTTATTATCTTTGCTCCGTTATCTGCTGCCCACTTTATACCAGCCGCTATATCTGAACTATATCCATTTCCTTCTTGATCTAATACTTTAACTGGAAGAATTTTTGAATTACCTGAAACTCCAGCTATACCTGTAGAATTATTTGTTACGGCTGCTGCTATGCCTGCTATGTGTGTACCATGCCCACAATCATCTCTAACATCTGTTGTTCCATCTACTATGTTGTATCCTTTAACAATGTTACTCTTTAAATCCAAGTGTTGTACATTAACACCTGTATCTACAACTGCTATCATAGGTGGATTATCCGTTCCATTTAAATCCCATACCTTATGGGCATTTATTTGATCTAATCCCCATTCGTATGTTAAAAACGGATCACTTGTTGTATACCTTATGCTATACACATAATTAGGTTGTGCATATTCTATATCAGGATTTTCTTTACACTTTTCTAAAACTTGATCCATATTATCTTCCTTAACATAATAATATGAGTGATCATCATCTATACACGACATTGTAAGTTTTGTTCCGTTTACAAAAAAAGCTCTATTTTGTGGCTGTTGTTTGTTCTTTTTATACTTCACTATTATTTCTCCTTTTCTATAAGCATTGGCGTACACATTGGTACAGCCTAGCATTAACATAACAGCTGATACTAAAATAGTGAATATACCACTTCTTATGTTTTTAGAATTAAACATTTTCCTCTCCCCTTTTCTTGTGAAATTTTTGACATGTTGTTTATGTTGCTTTTTTATGTTACTGCCTAATCTATTATTCTACATCAACAAAAAAATTCCCTTTTTTTTATTTAACAAAAAAAAGAGAACTCTCACAAAATCTTTTTAAGTCTTTCTTTCCTTATTAAAGATTTTTTATCTTATTTTTTTCTTTTGAAACATTATTTATTCTTTTTATAATTCCAACCCCTATCTCTTTTACTGGTTGGTCTACATCTTCTCTTACAAATAAAACTTCCTCTATGTAAGTCTTTATATCCTCACAACGTCCAATAAAAATATCCTCTATATCTTTTAATACAACTGTGATTTGATCTATCTCTGAAATACTAAATTTCGCATGTCTTAATTCATTTCCCAATAAATACCTTTCTTTCTCTATATTGTCAATAATATCTCTTAGTAATTTCATATTCGAAATCAAATTTTCCGAGTCTCTAATAACTTCAATTTCGTCCTTTATCCACGTATATTCTTCGCCCAACACCATCAACAATATTATGACACGTATTGCCTTGTTTGAAAATTTCTCATTTTCTTTATCTTTACGTATCACCCCATGGTGCACAGATTCACCCTCTTGCAATAAATGCTTACTCTTTTTTATTGCTTCTTTTAATAACTCTATTGAATAATTACCTTTGAACAATTCTTCTAATACAATATCGAAATTCTCCAAAAACTCCTTCTCAAATAAAGACCTAAACACAACCGCTATTCGTTGTCTATAGTCATTACTCTCTTTAGAAAAATCAAACACTATAGTCATAACAACACATCCTTTTTTACAATCTTATAGTCTTTATTGTGTCTATTTCTATACGTATTTCCTTTTCTATTCTTTCTATATCGTATCTTATATCTTTTGCTGTCTCCTTGGCTTTTACTTTATTTACAAATCTATTACTATAATTGTTTCCATAATTACTGTTATAATGTTTATTTCTAGATTGGTACCCTCCATTATCATACTTAGCATCTTTTTTATATGGCTTTTTACTATCCTTTTGATATTTATTATTGCCATATGTACCATAAGAATTACTACCTCTTATATTTTTTCTTGAATCGTCATACGACCTATTCACTCTATTATGCTGTCCATTATGCTGATACTGACGCTGCCCATTGTTATTTCTTCCTTGATATACATTCCTTTGTGTCGTATTATTAAATGCCATCCCTTCTCCTCACCACTCAAACTTAAAGTGGCTTCTCCTTTCGTTCTGTATTTTTATTTAGACATACCTTCTATTTTTGATTCAGTATATTTTTTTTTTCCAATACCCCTATCAATACTTTCTTTTTTCACTTTTTCAACCTTTTCCTCATAATATCCACTATCAATTCCCACATTTGCATCATCAACTATTTCCTGCACTATATCTAAGTGCTCTTGTGAACTCTTCTTTAATTGATGCACATTAATTTCATTTTGCTTAGTACTCCCCCTGTTTTCTTCTACATTATTTAATGATACACCTTTTTCTTCTTTCTCGTCAAGAGAATTCTTAATTCTTTTTTTATTATTTTCTATATCTCTTTGTTTTGCGATATCCATTACTACATCTTTTAAATCCAAATTATCCATTGTAAAGAATTCGGTTGACCATTGTACTAATCCTTCCGAATTTCCTTTACTATCATCAATACCTAGCGCGATATTTACTACTTTATTTATACTGTTTTTTGCTCCCCTTTCAGTAAAGGGACTAACTACCGATTTATATACCTTTTTAATACCCTCTACAATACCCTTAAAAATTTGAGCTATTTTATCATAAAATGTCTTTGGTTCTTTCTTTATTTCTGGTTTTTTCTCTTCTTTTTTGTCTTCCCTAATATCTATTCTAAGCTTTTTGGAATCCACCTCATACTGAAAGGCACTTAACTTTTCCATCTTTTCTTTTATTATGTCGCTGTTATTAGAAACCTCTTTTTTTAGCTTCTTGAATTCATTTTGTAAAATATTTTGTATCTCTTCACTAGAACTTTGATCCTGTTCCAACGCTTGAACACTTTTAAATTTCTTATATGCTACTTGTATATTCTCTAGTTTTTCTATTGTTTTCTTTTGCTTTTCAATTTCATTTTTTAGATCTGGAATTTTTTCCTTATACTCTTGTATTAATTTTTCTTCCTCTTCATATTCGGTGTTGCCTTCTCTTTTATGAATGTATTCTAGTAACGCAAGAGAATCTTCAGCATAACCTAATTTTCTTTCTATCCCCGATGAAAATCTAGGTACACCCTTATGAGTATATATATTAATAATGGTATTTTCATCTAGTAACCTTTTTTCTTCATCAACTAATATAGATGTCGAGTCATACTCTTTATCTTGTTCTACTGTATATAACTTATTTTTATCTATTGGTATATTATTATATGAAAACTCCATTTTATTTGTGTCTAAATTAAGTTTCAAATCATCTAGCCAAAATACCTTTATCCCTTTATGTGAAATTACAGGAGATCCCACTATATTCTCCATATTAGAGGCATCTTCTCCTAATGCGAGGTAGTAGTAGCCTCCATCCACCTTGGTTTTACTTATCTTATCGAGTACATAATCTATATCTTTGTTACTTAAAGTATACTCTTTTTTATACTTATTCTCATACATATTATACTCTTTAACATCACTTACTACTTTTAGCTCTATCAACAAACTATTCTCTGGTTTTATTTCTAAAGAAGCATCTTCCTTACAAGCAATTAATACATCAAATATGTTTCTTGCTTTATCTTTTTGATCAAACATATAAACAATTGACCTATTAATATCTTTGTATATCTTTACTACTCCTTCTGAAAGATCATCAACTTCTTTCATATTTTTCATATACTCAAGCAACTTTTCTTTTTTCTCTTTTTCTTTACTATTTTGTATATCGTTAAATTTATCCTCACAAATCTTGGCTAACACACACAAATCTTGCTTAGTTAATTTTTTTACATCTATATCTTTTCCTAATATCTCTCTTATCCCATTTATCGCACCAACAACAGCTTTGTTATAATCCTCATCTGTATACTCTCTTGACGACGCATTGTTTATATCATTTTTTAATATATTTACTGCATTTTGATTATCAATCTTATATGGCCTAACTTGCTTTTCTATCTCACTATCCTTTCCATCAAGGTAAACACCAACCAACCACTTTCCTAATCCAAACAACTCTTTTGTTAAGGTAGTATCTTCGTACTCCTTAATATCTAACTCTTTACCCTCCGCGCCTATTTTATCTACCAAAAATCTTTCTTCGGCTGTCATTGAGTTTAACGCTCTACTATTTTCCCTTTGCTTTACTAAAGCTTTCCCAAAAAAATTCAAAATATATATCAAATCTTTTCTGACAATTGTGTTCTCTATAGTTTCCGCTTTTTCTACACCTACATTACTTTTCTCTTCCAAATTTTTTAACATTCTTAAAGCTCTAATTGCAATAAAAGATCTTGTTTTCCCTATAAGTTCAGAAATCTCTTTCGTTTGATCTTCCAAAGCCTTCTTAACACTTTCCCCTATATTATCCTCATCTGCAATTAACACTTTAGTCCTACGACACTCATCATATGTAACTATTATCCTATCAATCTCTTCTTTTTGCCTTTGATAAACTGTAACGAAAGCATCTATATCATCTAAATCACTTAATAGCTTTTTTACTATTTTTGCATCTTTAATAGTATTTATCTCATTTATTCTATCATTTACTCTTTGTTGGTAATCTTTTAGCTTTTCTACCTCTCCATCAACTTGCAACGACAATTTTTTTAGTTCATCATATGAATCACTTTCCATATCCTTCTCTATGTCGTCATCTAGCGCGTCTTGATACTCATCTTCTTCTCTTTGCAAGTCAGCATCCATAAATTCATTATATAACTTTTCATCAATTTCATGTAACTTTGCTGTTCTCGATACCCCAGTAATAGCTTTCTTTAATATATCTTCATGTCTATCTGAAATTTGACCATCCATATCATAACTTAAATCCATAACAAAATCTATTTCATCTAATAATTTCTCTCTCTTTCTATTTTTAATACGCCTTTCTTCTTGCATTTCCTGCCATATGGCAGATAACTCCACTAACGCTTCTCTTTTTTGCCCCCTTAACATGTCCCCTTCTTTTATTACCATCGAAATATTGCCAGTCATATTTTCTCTTTCGACAACTCGACCTTGAAACATCTTCTTCTTTTGTATTTTCTTTAAATCACTTTCTATATCTTCTTTTAAATCATCATTAAATTCTTTTATCCTTGCATCATATTCTCTATTTATTGCTTCTCTTATTACTCGAAGCTGATTATAATTTAAGAGCTCAAGCTCATCTTTAGTAATTCCAAGTTCTCTTTGTAACAAAACTACATCCTCTAACGTAACAAACTCTGTTTTTTCACTTGCCAAAGTATCACTACTATTTTCGCGATGTAACCCCTCGTTAGATCCAAAAATTACACTCTTATCATCATCATCTATAATTCCCTTTAAAAATTTTTCCTTTTCGTCTTGGCTCATACGCCGACACACCTCCCAATAAAACCTACACATATAACCCTCTATAAAGTGTTCGGCAAAAACGCATAAAAAATAAGCCAAATACTATTCAGTAGAAATAGTGTTTGGCTATCATAATGTAATTATTGCAATTTCTTTTGAGCTTTTAAGAAAAATCTATCTACGTCAACTATATATCTCTCATGGGTCCCTTCTGCAATTTTCTCCACATCATCATATGCACAAACTTCATATACTATCTTTCTTCCATCAACTTTTACAACCTTTGAAACAACCTTAACACAACAACCAACAGGAGTTGCCCTTATATGATTTATATTAACATTCGTGCCCACTGTTGTTTCACCTTCTCCTAATTCTTCTTGCACCATACTCATCGCCAAATTCTCAATTTTCGAAATCAATCTAGGTGTGGCCAACACTAAAAGTGTACCACTGCCTACAATCAATGCCGTATCTTCTTTTGCAACAACAAACCGTGCTTCTCTTTCTCTGCCTTCCACCTAAAAGCCCTCCTAACTACACAGTATATCTAAATACATTTCCATCGTTCTCTAAGAATATTGTCTCAAATTCAACGGCCTCTATCTTTTCTTTTTCCATCAATCTATCAGCCAAAACTTCCAATACTTTTTGATTTGCCTTTAGTATTTGCAATGTGTCATCATATGCTTTTTTCAACAACGCCTTTACTTCCTTATCTATAGCAGCCGCAACTTCTTCACTGTAATCTTTGGTTTGTGCCAAATCTCTTCCAATAAAGACCTCTCCTGCTTCCCCTCCAAACACCATATTGGGCAAGCTATGACTCATACCATACTTCATTATCATATTCCTTGCTGTCCTATTGGCATTGCTTAAATCATTAGCCGCTCCTGTACTAACCTCTTTTAGCATAAGCTCTTCTGCTGCTCTTCCTCCTAATGCAACAACTATCTCTTGCACCAAATGACTCTTTGTAATATAACTTCTGTCCTCATCTGGTTTATATGTTGTATATCCTCCCGCCATACCTGTTGGTATAATAGAAATTCTTTCAACTTTATTTGTTGTTGATACTGCCCTAACTGCAATAGCATGACCAGCCTCGTGATATGCTGTAAGCCTCTTTTCTTGCTCTGTCATAACCTTGCTCTTCTTTTCTGGCCCTAACATAACCTTAAACGTAGCCTCTTTTATCTCACCCATGCCGATTTCGGTCTTACTTTGTCTTGCTGACAATAGTGCCGCCTCATTTAATAAGTTCTCAAGATCGGCTCCTGTAAATCCTGGTGTAATTTTTGCCAAGTCAGCCAAATCTACATCCTCTCCCAGCGGTTTGTTCCTTGCATGAACCCTAAGAACAGCTTCCCTTCCTTTTATGTCTGGTAAACCTACAACAACTCTTCTATCAAATCTGCCCGGTCTTAAAAGAGCTGGGTCTAATATATCTGGCCTATTGGTTGCCGCCAATATAATAACACCCTCATTTACACCAAATCCATCCATCTCGACTAATAACTGATTTAAAGTTTGTTCTCTCTCGTCATGACCTCCACCAAGGCCTGCTCCCCTATGTCTTCCCACTGCATCAATCTCATCTATAAATATTATACTTGGAGCATTCCTCTTCGCTTGTTCGAATAAATCCCTCACTCTTGATGCTCCAACTCCAACAAACATCTCGACAAAGTCTGATCCACTTATACTGAAAAATGGTACTCCAGCCTCTCCTGAAACAGCTTTCGCCAAAAGTGTCTTTCCTGTACCTGGAGGGCCCACTAACAACACTCCTTTTGGAATTCTTGCACCTAGATCTATAAATTTCTTTGGCATCTTTAAAAATTCAACTATCTCTTCTAGTTCTTCTTTCTCTTCATCTGCCCCAGCGACATCCCCAAACGTCACCTTCTTCTTATCATCAGATATCATCTTGGCCTTACTCTTGCCAAATGACATTACCCTATTCCCTCCACCTTGCGCTTGTTGAAAGAAAAACACCCAAAATATCGCAAGTGTAACAATCAACAATGCCACCGGTATTATCATAGATACCCACCATGGTAACTGTGGCGGCAATTTATATAAAAAATCTACCTTTCCCTCTTTCATATCATCTGAAATTTCTCTTATCAATGATGAAACATCTGGAACATATACTGAATACTCAACCTCTTTCTTATCTCCTTTTAGTTTAACACTAGCCTTCATTTCTTGTAATGTTATAGAACCAACATTACCATTCTCTAACTCCTGTATCAATCTCGAATAACTCCACTCTTTTACATTGCTTGTGTTTGTAAACAGGCTAAATGTAAAGAGTATCATCAATATTAATAATATATAAAATGCAATATCTTTAAATCCGTTTTTCAAAATCGTCCCTCCTCAAATTAGCGTTATATCACAGAAGCTAACGTAAATCTAACTATTTTTTTACTATACTTAGTTACCCTAAATTTCTCACTTACATTTTCTCCTATAATCCAAATAATTTCACTTCCCTTTGCTAAAAGATACATCTTATCTCTTTCGGGTTTTGAAATTTTTTTATCTATGAAATATTTTTTAAGCTTCTTGGTGCCATTAAAATTTATTGGTCTAAATTTATCTCCATTCCTCCTTTGTCTCAATTTTAGCCCTTCACTTAATATATCATAATCAAAATATTTTGTATATGCATCGTTAACTTTTTTTTCTTGCCCTAAATCTAAAACCTCTATCTCCAACACCCACCTGTCATCAATTTGTATTTTCGTATCACCAACCAATATATCAATGTCTATTTCTTTATTTTCTATAACTTCCTTCTTAGGCTTCTTGCAAATTTTTAATCTATTGTAATCCCTATATGCCCCAATCCCTTGAGGTAAATCTAACCAAAGCCCCGACTTATTCACACATATTAATTTTAACATATCCTCTATGTGCTTATACTCTATTTTGTTAATAACTTTATTTACCTTAACTATTGCTCTTCTTAACACCCTCCTTTGTATAGCCTTATGAAGTAATCTTAATTTCTCCACATCAAGCAAAACACTACTATCATTCGTCTCTATTACACACTCATCAAACTTTTCTTCTACCACACCTTCTATAAAGCTATTGTCTTCTCTAACCAAATATGACATTCTGTCGATCTTGGAAACTATATCCACATCGAACATATCGTCAATCTCTTTTATTAGCTTTAATCTAACTTTATTACGAGTATATATGACTTCACAATTAGTACTATCTACAACATAATCCAAATCTTCTAATTGGCAATATTTTTCTATCTCATCTCGACTAAGTGTTATTATTGGCCTTACAATAACATCTCTTTGGGCATCAATTCCCCCTAATCCATCCAGGCCACTTCCTCTTACTATATTCATAATAACTGTCTCTACATTGTCATTCTTATTGTGTGCAACTGCTATTTTCTGTGCTCCAAGCTTATCTTTATACTTATAAAATGTACTATATCTTGCATTTCTTCCCGCTTCCTCTGTCGATATTTTTCTATCCTTTGCAAGTTTTATTACATCTATTCTCTCAACTATTATATCAATATTAAGCTCCCTACAAAAATCAACAACGTGTCTTTCATCCCTTAATGCTTCGTCTCCTCGTATCATATGATTTATATGTATCGCAGTCAACTTAAGATTAAGTCTTTTAGACAATTTATTTAACAAATATAATAAACATGTAGAATCAGCTCCACCTGACACTCCTACTATAACATGATCATTCTCAACTATCAAGCTTTTTTCTTGTATAAAATTATACACTTTTCTCTCTATATTATTATACATTTTACCTCACACTCTTATTCAAATTCCCAAATTTCGTATACTGACTAAGCCAAGCTAACTCTATTGTACCTGTCGATCCATTCCTATGCTTTGCTATTATAACTTCAGAAATATTTTTCTTTTCTGTCGCTTCATTATAATAGTCCTCTCTGTACAAAAACATAACTATGTCCGCATCTTGCTCTATAGCTCCTGATTCTCTTAAGTCACTTAGCATTGGCCTATGATCTTGTCTCTGTTCCGCTGCACGACTTAGCTGCGACAATGTAATCACTGGTATATTTAATTCCTTTGCCAATATTTTTAATGACCTAGATATTTCAGATATCTCTTGCTGTCTACTTTCACTTCTGCCTCGGCCCTTCATAAGCTGCAAATAATCTATAACTACCACACCTAAATTTTTTTCAAGCTTTAATTTCCTACACTTTGCTCCAATTTCAGATACCGACGTGCCTGGCGTATCATCTATGTATATTGGAGCATCAGACAACGTTCCTAATACCCCCGCAATTTTCGCCCAGTCGTCATCCTCAAGCTTTCCTGTTTTCATTTTACTAGCATCAACCATTGCTTCACAACAAAGCATCCTGGTAACTAATTGCTCTTTAGACATCTCCAAACTAAATATCGCAACCGGCACATTCTTCTTTATTGCAATATTTTGCGCAATATTTAATGCAAATGATGTTTTTCCCATGGCCGGCCTTGCTGCTATTAATACCAAATCCGAATTTTGTAACCCTGATAATTTATAGTCCAAATCCTTAAATCCTGTTGGTATACCACTAACATCATCTTTATTATTGTACAAACCCTCTAATTTATCAAAGGTGTCAACAAGCACTTCCTTTATTGGAACAACCCCCTTGGTGGCCATATCTTGCGATACTTTAAATATACCTTTTTCCGCTTGTTCCAACAACGCATTTATCTCATCTGAAGAATCATATCCTAAGTTTAATATATTTGATGATACTTTTATTAAATCTCTTCTTATGCTCTTTTCTTTTACTATTTTTGCATAGTAACCCGCATTTTCGGAAGATGGCACAATATTGGAAAGCTCTGATATATACTCTAGCCCTCCAACACTCTCAAGTGTTCCCTTAAGCGCTAATCTCTCCGATACTGTAATTATATCCACAGGTTTAGCCGCTTCAAACAGCTCCATCATAGCATCAAATATTTCTTTATGATCTTGTCTGTAAAAATGCTCACTACCCAATATTTCCATAACCAATGGTATAATGTCCTTATCTAGCAGCATCGCTCCTAATACAGACTGTTCTGCTTCTATATTTTGTGGTGGCACTCTTCCCATTAACTCTTTTTTATCCGCCATATTATTCTTCTGTCACCTTCACTTTTAATTTTGCATTTATTCCAGTATATAATTTTACATCTATTATGTGCTCACCCAATGTTTTTATAGCATCACTGCTCAATTTTCTTTTGTCTATGTCTATAGCAAAATCAGCATATAATTTTTCAACTATATCTTTACTAGTTATTGATCCAAATAATCTTCCTGCACCACCAGATTTAGCTTTTATCTCTACTGTAACATCCTTTAACTTTTTCTGTAATTCTTTTGCACTTTTCTTTTCTTTCTCTATTCTTTTTTCTTCTGCCGCTTTTTTTGTTTTCATGATATTGACATTCTTTGCATCCGCAACCACAGCCAATCCCTTGGGAATTAAATAATTCTTTGCATAACCATCACTAACATCAACTAACTGCTCTACCTTGCCCACACTCTTTACATCTTTTTTCAATATGACCTTCATTTTAAACCTCTCCTTTAGCTATTCTTTTTTTCTCTTTCCCAGGTAATCATGTATTTCCTGCTTTAACTTTTCTTCAACCATATCTATGCTAAAACCTGAAATTTTTGCACCAGCATTGCTAAAACTTCCTCCACCGCCTAACTTTTCTAGTATCATTTGGACATTTATTGTTCCAAGCGATCTTCCACTTATATACACATCATCCTGGATAACACTTAAAACAAAAGACGCATCTATCTCCTCTATATTAAGTAATTGATCTGCTGCTTTAGCCGCTACAAGTTGCGCATCTTTTGTCATAAGACTACATCTAGATATAGCTACCTTGTCATCTATAAGTTCTACCACGTTTATCACATTAGACATCTGTGTATAAGTCTTTAGATCATTTTGTAATAACACCTTTATAGCTATTGTATCAATGTTATACTTTCTTAACAGTGCGCAAACTTCAAAAGTTCTTATGCCAGTTCTTAACAAAAAGTTTTTCGTGTCTATTAGTATACCTGTGTACAATGCCTGTGCTTCTAACTCATCTAACTTGTCCTCTAATCCAAGGTACTGTATTAACTCCGTCACCATTTCAGATGCCGATGATGCATATGTCTCTAGATATGTTAACAAAGTATCTTTTATATACTCTGTTCCTCTCCTATGATGATCTATTATAACAATTCTGCTCGTATATTTCAATAAATCTTCACATTCTGTTATACTTTGTTTATTTGTGTCTACTATAACTAACAAAGTATTAGACTCTATCCTCTCTAACGCTTCTTCCGCATTTACAAAAGTATCTCCAAATCTTTCTTTTCCAGATAGTTTGGTTATCATATTATTTATATTCACATTTGAATTATTAAGCACAATATTCGCTTGTTTATTCAAATTTTTACATATGCTCCACACGCCCAAAGCTGCACCTAATGCATCCATATCACAATTTTTATGACCCATTATTAGCACATTCTCAGATTGCTCTATTAGATCTTTTAGGGCATACGCTACAACTCTAGCTTTTACTTTTGTTCTCTTCTCTGCCTGTATTGTATTTCCTCCATAAAAATACGTTTCCTCTTTATCTTTTATTACTACCTGGTCTCCGCCTCTACCTAAAGCTATATCTAATGCATCCTTAGCACAATTTAAATTGTCTATGTAAGTATCATGGTCCATACCAAATCCAAGACTTACTGTAAGTGGTATAGTATTACCCATACGTATTTTTTTCACCATCTCTAATATTTTAAAGTCTTCTTTCTCAAGCTTACTCATCCACTGCGCCTCTAGAATTAATATATATTTATCTCTTTCTACTTTCCTTGCAATAGCTCCCGTTTCATCTAACCAGTTTTGTATCGTCTTGTCCAATTCTAATAACATTTCTTGCCTTTTCTCATCATCAATAGACAAAATTAAATCTTCATAACAATCTATATACAATATACCCACAACAAACTTTTCATTACTATATCTTTCTCGAAGTTCTATTATCTCTGTCCTATCTAGCAGATAGTACAACAAAATAAAATTATCTTCGCTAATCGCCTTTCCTATCTTTCTATATTCGCATTTTACTGTATATTTCCTGTCTCCTAATACAATTGTACTGTTATAGTCTTCTTTTGTGGCTAAAAACTCCTTAGGATCCAACTCACGCGAAATATTTTGTATTTTTGTAGAAAAAGTTTGCACTCCCTCTAATATTTCTTGAAATTTTTTGTTCTTCCACACTATCCTACCATCAATCTCAACAGCAACCATAGGTATAGGCACATCTATCGCTACAGCCTCTTTCTCTAATTTTATTCCCTCTAGCTTCTTTATAACCTCTTTCTTTCTATCTCTTGCAAAATTAATTTCACAATACACAATTAACGCAATAATCATAAGCCCTATAATAAGGCTCTTCCAATCTTTGCCACTGCACAATTTTATCAAAATCAATATAGCAATTATATACACTCTCTTTGATACACTAAGCTTTGGCTTAAATATCATAATCATCTCCGTCCATTCTTATTTGTTTTGAATCCTACACAAGTTCATATGTCTTGATAGCTCTGTTAAATCCCCATAGTATTTTTCAACATCATTTTTTTCTAACAATCCTATCTTTATCTTCTTTTCAATCTTTAGCTCGATCGAGTTATAACTTATACCCAATCTTTTTCCAAGTAAATACGCTATCAAAATAACATTCGCAAGCACATTAGCAATAGAATCATGCACCTCTTCCTTCATTCCATGCGCCAATATTTTAAAAAGATTCGCAACCTCTAACAATAGTTCTCCCTTAAGCCACTCTATTACCTTTATGTTCCTTGTTATGTCTATCTCTTTATCCATTTGTCACACAATTTCCTCTCTTTTTTTTTGCACCCCATATTATTGTACAACAAATGGCTTTTTTTTACAATAGTTATTCAAAATTCCATTTACTATATGGATTTTTAATTAAGTTAACATTATAATATCTGTCATCATAAGTAACTTCATCTCCTACCCATTCTGGTATATCAAACAACTCTTCTTCATTTTCTAGTTCTATCTCGGCGATAATTAATCCTTCATTAGCTCCTATAAAACTATCAACTACCCACTCATGTCCATGATAAAAAATACTATACCTTTTTTTCTCAACTAACAATCCTTCACATAACCGATCCATCATCTCAACAGCGTGTTGCTTTGGTATGGAATACTCATACTCCAATCTTTTAATACCCTCGTTTTTACTCTTAACTGTAATGTATGCACTATCTCCTACAGTCCTTACCCTAACAACCGCATGGCTTGTGGCTGCGATATAGGCTTGTCTATATAGCGTGCCCTTTCGTCCATTTAAAATGGTTGCATCCAATACCAAAAATTTTCTTTCTATCTCATATGGCACAATACCTCAACTCCTATGTTTTTAGACCTAATCCCCTATAAGTCTACAATAAATCTCATCTGCTAACTCTGCAAATTGATTTACACTAAGTGTTTCTCCTCTTTGATTTTCTTTTATACCTAATCTATCCAATATTTCTCTAAATTCGTCCTTCGACATCCCAAATTCCCCAGATGTAGCTAGCGCATTTAAAAGGGTTTTCCTTCTCTTACCAAATGCAGATCGTACTGTTTTTTTGAAAAATTCCTTACTAATAACAGGTACTTTAGGAACCTTATTTACATCCAATTTTACAACTGCAGAATCCACCTTAGGTTTTGGTAAAAAACAATTAGCAGATACAGCAAACAACATGTTTACTGTGGCATAAAAATTAGTCGTAACTGTTAATGCCCCATATTCCTTTGTTCCCTCTTTCGCAGTCATCCTCTGAGCAACTTCTTTTTGGACCATAAATACCATAGAATCAATATCTACTTCCTCCTCTAATAAACTCATTATTATAGGTGTAGTAATATAATAAGGCAAGTTACCTATTATCTTGATACTTTTGACATTCGACATCTCCGCTAATGCAACTACATCTACTTCGAGAAAATCTTCATTTATTACCTCAACATTACCAAACTCACTTAAATTCGCTTGAAGTGGCTCAATCAATCTCTGATCTTTTTCCACTGCAATAACCTTACCGGCTCTTTTTGCTACCTCTCTTGTCATATTCCCAATACCAGGTCCAACTTCAATAACAAGATCATCCTTGGTGATATTCCCTAAATCGACTATCTTTCTTAAGATATTACTATCTACAAGAAAATTTTGTCCCAAAGATTTTGTAAGTTTTAATCCATACTCTTCTATTATTTTTTTGGTGTCACTCATCATGTTATATCATACACCCTCAGTCTAAAATATATACTCTTACATTTCTTCTACCCCAATTTAGGGCATCTACCTTATTTTCATAAAACAGGTCTACTACATTTCCTTTTATTGCCCCACCTGTATCTGCTGCAATTGCAAAACCATAATCAGGGCCTCTGCCAACTGTTTCTATATATAATCTAGTACCAAGAGGAATAACCCTAGGATCAACAGCTACAACACCTCTTTCTGCTTTCATCCCACTAGCTGTTATACCATATCCTTTAGTGCCAGGTCTTTTCCCTGTCTCTTCATATGATGCCGTATAAGCTGATGCCTTCATAGGTATCATCTTTTTATACCTAAATGACCTACCCCTTGAAATTTCTTTCCTAGGTGAAGTACCTACCTCTGTTATCTCATCCACTGGCTTCTTTGTAATAACATTTTTTTCAATATCTCTTGAGACTTCCTTACCATCATGATATGTAATTTGATACGTTATCTCTCTCTCTCCTGGTACTCCCTTTTGTATTACTCGACTTATTAACCTGTCTAAATTAATGTTCTCTTTTTTTCTAGACTTGAATGGAACTTTTTCCATTTTAACTTCCTCTTTCTTAGTAACACGAACAAGATCTATATTAATTCCTTCAGTAATACAATCATTTAAACTATGCCCTCTTACAAAATCAAATTGTTCTAATTTAACATTATCTTCTTCTAATACTTCTTTTATTGTAGCTTTAGTTGTCATCAACGCGTGCGAATTACCATCCACTTTGATTAAAACAGGTAATGCTCGAGTTATTTTTATCTTACCCTCTGGCAATTTTCTAAGCTTAGTAGACGAATCAAAATCTAAAACATCATATTCCCCTAATTTTAAACCAATATCATCCATCAACTCTCCTACTGTCTTTATTTTAGTACTCACTTTAGTAACCTTATCATTATCTAAAATCGTTATCTCTCTTTCCGCATAAAACCCTGTAACCGTAATAGCCACAACCAACAATATCATTGATGTAAACACACTCAATCCATCTATTGAAATATGTTTTCTAATATTTCTCCAAAATGGTCCCATTAAAACTTTCCTCCTAATTTCTTTCGTTAACTGCTATTCTATAATACTATAATATACAGTATAATTTGTCAAATCACTTATCAAAAAAATTTACTATGTTGATATTTCCATAATAATGTTTTAGTATATCGTCAAATTTTTTGCCTCGCTTAGCCATTTCATTAGCTCCCACTTGACAAAGACCCACTCCATGACCACTACCATATACTTTAATTTCTATCTTATTATTTCCTATGTTTACTAATTTAAAATTGGTAGATTTTAACGAAAATATCTCTCTAAACACCTCTCCTTTTATGATATTTTCTGAAATTTTTACATGTCTTACTCTATCACTTTCATTTCTCTCAATCTCTTTTATATCACTAAAAACATCAGAAGAAAATTTTATATTGGGATATTTATGTAAAATCTTTTTTTTGAATTCATCTACTGAAAGTCTAACATATGACACATCTTCTGTCCCAAAACTCTCAACACTTCTTAAGTAAGGTATATCTATAGAGGACCAAATTTCTTTTGAACTTTCAGTTAGGCCTGTACTATTTGAATGAAATAATGGTAGTATCAACTCATTATCATAGCAAACAACTTTGCCTGTAGTTTCGTCTACTGCCTTGCTAATTTTATCCCAATTTTTTTCAGCATCATCTTCCCACCCTACTAAAATAGCATCTTTTTCCGCATACGCCTGACAATGTGCAAAATCTGTGCACACTGTCGCACCTTTGTGTACTTTTGATTTTTCTTCACTCATCTTTTTATACACAAAAGTTCTCACAGCTATAGCCTGTGCCTTTAAGGCCTCTATTTCAAAGAGTGCTGGCATTTCTTTTGCCACAACACACTTTATATATTCTTCCAAAGGCAAATATACAATTTTGTCATCTTTTTTATAATATACATCAATTTTTTTGCAATATCTACTTTTGATGACACAATCGCCGCTATAACCTTTCAAAATAATAGTTGGCACTAAAACAACTATACTAATTATAAATAAAATATGTGTAAGTATCTTTTTCATATTACATTATATACTCACACACATGAAATATTCTTGCTAAATATTAGATAAAAAAATCCCTACACCCTGTTATTAGATGTAGGAATCTTAATTAGATTATTCTAACCATTACGCTTTTTCTTTTCCCTTTGCAATACTTTTATTTATTCTTCTTATCTCTTCCGAAAACTTCCCATCTTTATTGTTATCTTGTATAAATAATCTAATTTGAGTGAATAATTTTCTATCTTTTTTTACTCTTCTTAAACTCTTTTGATCATTTAACACAAACTTTATATTATTTATTGCTGTATTCTTCCACTTGTCTTTCTTAGCTGGTGTTGCGAAAAATTTTCTTATGTCTCTTATTTTGTTATTAGAGTAATTTTTCATAGTTGAGCTATTAATCTTCTTAACATTTTTCTTCAACTTAATAATATTTTCATCAGCTAACCTTTTTGTTGTACTAGTAAACATACTTTTACTAATGTCTGCAACTACATTCACTATTTTATTCTTACAGCCTTTCATTCTGTCTTCCAATTCGGATGTTACTTCATTTGCTACACAACTTGCATTCTTTTTTAGTAAATCTCTCTTAGACTCTGAATCTATATTTTCTAATGTTTCCTTTAGCAAACTATTCAATATTTTTATTGTATTGACATTTTTTAAATCTTTGTTTATATTTTTCAAAAACTTATCTAGAGACTTAGCTGTAACTCTAACTGCAACATCGCTTATTCCTCTTTCTCCCTCTACATTGTTCAAAACTTTAATTGTGATATTTTTTACATCTTTCTCTATTAGCTGATAAGCTTTTTTAGCTCTTTTCATTACACTTGTAATTTCATCATACTCTTTAATCAATGCATTCGTAAATTTAACAATTGCATCAATATCCTTAGCTATTCTATCAATTATACTTAAAGGTGTATCAATCCATTTCTTTTCATCTTCTCCTAAAGAATCTGACTTTCTTACTCCATCTCTTAGAAAAGCGACGGCAACTCTAATTAGCTTCTTTTGCACTTCTGGCTTTAATAAATAAGACATCAAATAATTCCATGACTTAACAAATATACGATCAGTAGTAACTATATCTGTGTTAGCTCCACATTCAATCAACACATCTTTCATAAAATCTTTTTTGTTTTCAATTGTGTATGTAAGTAATGAATAACCACGATTATCTCTCTTGTTTATATCTACCCCAACCTCAACTAATTTAGATATAATCATTTTCTTTTCTTCATCAGATTGTTGCCCATCCACAATTGTCCATAGTACAGTCTTTCCTTCATTATCTACAAAATTCAAATCTAAATCATTCTCTTTTAAAACATTTATTAATTCCAATTTATCTTTAGCACTAAGCAAATTACTGTTTACTACTCTACATAATATGTTTTCTCCGTAGCTATATGAAAACTCTATTTTTGAACCACTATTTATTAATGTCTTTGCCAATTTAGCATAACCCTTTTCTATTACAAATTCCAATGGTTTACATAAATCCTTTTGAGACTCGCTCTCTAAGTTCACGTTGTACCTTTGTAACAATTCAACCATTTCAACTTTTTTATCCTCGTTTATTGATTCGGAAAATAATACTGCCCAAAGAGGTGTCTTGCCATTTCCATCTAATTTGTTTACATTAAATCCTACATTTAATAAAAATTTAGCCCATCTAGTATGGCCTTTCTCACATGCTCTTGTTAATAAAGTCTTTTTGCTTTCTATCTTAAACCAACTCCACACATCGCCTAATATCCTTGATAAACTATCCGGATAAAATTTCATAAACAATCAACTACCTTTCCTTAAAACCTCTACAATTCTAAAATTGCATTAATATAAGTTTACAACATGAATATAGAGTTGTCAACCAATTGTATCGGTAGTAATTTAGGTATTTTTTTCTTGTAAAACGTAATGTTATGTTGCTCTATTTAACATTCGTGCGTTTACATGCGGCATGCCTATCATAAAAAAAATAGTATCAATGTCATAAGACACTGATACTTTAATGCATACGCAAATAAGTCCGCGTAGATTGGCCATACTTTGACCACTCCCCATGCTTAAAAGCAGGAGATTCACACTTGTTTGCTAGTTTACAAATATTAAACCCATCTATAATTTAACCTGCTTATCCTTGCCTCCATAGTCGTTTCTGCTTCTCTTTCTCTTACGCTTTTGCCTCATCTCCATAACACAAGAGATTTCCCTAACTATGCTTCTACTTGATACCCTGCGATTTTGATACAACAACGAATCAATTTTCATTTTATTTTCCTCATCTAAATCAGCTACAGACGCGAAATTTTTGATTAAACACCCTATTAATTCTTCATTGTTATTTCTACATGCTATATTTAGTGCCGTACCTCCTTCATTGATTTTTTCGTTCACGTTAGCTCCACAATTTATTAAGTACATTGCAAGCTCTGTATTGTCGTTACTACAAGCTATAATCAATGGAGTAAACCCTTTATCATTTTTACTATTTATTCTAGCTCCATGTTTTATTAAGTACATTGCAAGCTTTGTATTTCTGTTATCGCAAGCGTACATTAGAGCTGTATTTTGTGCTGTATTCTTTTTGTCAACAAATGCACCATTCTCCACAAGAAATCTTACTATATCCTCATTGTTATTCTTGCTAGCTATTAACAATGCCGTCCACCCGTCATAATTTTCTCTATTTACTTTTGCTCCACACTCAATCAAATATTTTACTATATCAATATTGTTGTATTCGCACGCCATCATTAACACTGTCCATCCTACAGCATTTGCCTTATTTATATCAGCCCCTTGTAGAACTAAATATTTTATCATTTTTAAATTATTTTTTTCGCATGCTATCATAAGAGCTGTCCATCCTTTGGTATTTTCCCTATTTACATGAGCACCATGTCCAATTAAATATTTAACTAATGCTAAATTGTTTTTTTCACATGCGTACATCAATGCTGTACAGTCTTCTTGCGATTTCACATTAATATTTGCGCCACTCTCTACTAGCTTTAATATAAGTTCCATATTGTTATTACTACAAGCAATAACTAATGCTGTCCATTTTAATGGACCCACCTCATTTACCTTTGCACCTTTTTTCAATAGATATTCTACTATATCTGTATGGTTTCTACTACACGCTACGATAAGAGGCGTCCTATGTTTTTCATCTTTTTGATTTACATTTGCTCCAGCCTCTACTAGACATTCTACAATGTCTTTATTCCCGTAATGGCACGCGTACATTAGCGGCATGTCCCCACCGCTTTCAACATTTACGTCCACTCCTTTTTCTATTAAATACTTTACCAACATTGTGTTACTACATTCACACGAACATAACAACCACTTCGTAAAATTGTTTTTATCATCAAAAGTCTTTTCTATATCTTTTCTATCAAAAAGATTATATTTTAAAACTAATGAATTTGACATAAATTTTATTAATATATCCTTATCATTCCTTAATATACTTAACACATCTTGCTTAAACTCATCTTTTGCTTGTTGATCATTTATGTTAATGTCTAATAATGATTGTAAAACCCTTTCTTCCCTAAAAAACATCCCCTCTTCAGAAGAGGTTTCTATAAATCCATAATACATCATCATCTCTTTTACTGCAGCATAACGTAATTCCTGATTGTATTCACCTCTTGTAATATATTTCTCCACAAAATCACACACATCCAACGAATTTTGTGTCATTTCACTTTCTACCAAGTAAACATAAAACCAATTCAGGATCTGATTTATCTTGTTGGGATTTTCCTTAACATCCTCCATACAAATTTTTATTGCCTGATCAAATATTAATTCATATATTTCTTCTTTCTCTATATATTTCTCAAAATCTTTTTCAATATGGAATATCAACTCTTTTGACAACAAATGTTCAGGAACATCTTCTAATTGCGAAAGATTCATATCATATTCCCTATTTAAAAAACTTGTACAAACATCTTTACAATGTGTAACCCCTTCTTCATATACGTCTATTTCATCTATAAATTTGCTAATTAAGTCATATGCCACATGCCTTTTTGCTTTATAAAATGCATTTAATAAAAGATCATATATTTTATCCTCTTCATCATATATTGTTCGCTTTTTTCCAATAGTCACGCCTTTTTTCGACAACATATCTCGTATTTGATCTTCAAAGTTTATCATAAGCCCAATCAACGTAAATTTCCAATTACTCATACAATGTTTGCTAGAATCGCTTATAGTATTTATACTAGATGCTATAATATCTGAATCTATATCATAGTCCTTTAATACCTGCGCAATTAATCTAAAACCTTTTTGTAACCTAGCATACTCAATTTTCCTTGCTCCGTCATTATTAGAAGATGATACATCTGAGATATTTTTCTGTAACTTATAAAACATGCCCTTTATATCTTTTCTTACTCCATCAACTGTATTTCTTGATGTCCCACCAGTGCATGTCAATACATCGTAGGCTTTTTCATCTAACGAAACCTCGTCTAATAAATCATTTAATATATCTACTGCTTTTTGTTCATCATCCTTTGTATACTCAAATAAATCAATCTGTTCAATCAAACTTCCTGTTGGATTTATAAATGCTTCATTTCTTACTTTAATTCGAGTACCACATATTGTATATATTGAAAACGTAAACCGATCTTTTAACAACATAAGTTTTTCTTCATCTTCCATTAAATCCCCTCCTATTAAGTAAAATATTCCTTTTATTTTATCATATTTTTACTCTGTTACCAATACGACATTTTAATGTAATCAGAATAAATTTTTGTATTTATAATCATACTAAATACGCATATTAAAATTAATTTGAAAGGAAGTGATTTTTAGTGTCTAACAATTATAGTGTCTCATCTTCAGACAATTTTTCTTTTGTACATTTTGTCGTTAGATTTGTAATAGCTGCAGTTGTTCTTGGAATAACAGCATTTTTTACTCCAGGCTTTACAATTGCCGGGATCATTCCATTATTAATAGGAGCTATAGTTATTGCACTACTTGATTTTTTAATACTAAAAATATCTGGCGTTAATGCAAGTGCTTTTGGCAGAGGATTTTCCGGATTCCTTTTGTCCGCCATAATAATTTATATGACTCAATTTTTTGTTTCTGGGTACTCAGTTTCTCTTTGGGGTGCACTTATAGGAGCTATAATTTATGGAGTTGTAGATGCAATTATCCCAGGAAAAGCCACACTGTAAAATATAGAATGGGGAGAACTCTCCCCTTATTCATATGTTATAACAAACAGTCTCTCCCGCTGATGCTACTTGGTTATTAGCACAACTAGTACCACTACTTGCATTTTGTAAAGCTTCTTCTTGTTCTAATGCACCTGGAAAATCGAATATTTGAGGTGGATAAAATTCATTATATGGAAATTCTATATTGTCAAATATCTCACATGGATTTTCATCAGTTGACGCTATGCATTCTTTATTTGGATAACAAAAATCAAATGCTGGTATCAACAATTGTACATAACGTATCAGTTTTATAATACTAAATACGCCCACTGTAACATATACTCTTCTTAAAGGAAATTGTCTTGTTTCATCACAGTCATCATTGTCACAACAGCAACAACAATCGTCATTATCTTCAAAGAATTTATCCATTATTCCCCTAACCTGTGCATTTAATGCTATAGGATCTGCCACCTCTATTTTTGCTATTGGCAAATTATCTTGCTGTAGAGATGTCTTTATTGGTCTATTATTTTGTCCAACTTCAAAGTGTGATTTAAAGATTTTTATGTTACCTTCAGATCCAAACAAAATAACCTTCTTGTTAAATGCAATATCCCCCTTTATAGGAACAACACATATACTTCCTGGTTCTCTCACGAAAAAGTCTAGCTCAACCTTCATAATGTATTTAACATCTACAGTATAAAAACCTCGCTTAAATGGAACTTCTTCTATGTCAGTTATTACATCTTTTAGTGTAACTTCTCTTAGCTTCACGTTTATTGCGTTGTTTATTGCTTCTCTTTGTTCTGGATTTAAGTTTCTAAACATTACTCTAACGTTTTCTACACAATCTTTTTCTCTGCAGGAATCGTATATCTTTTCTACTTGAACACACACTGCTTCCCTTATTCTAGACATATCGCCTGGTGATATCAATCCCGCAACTACGCTATTGTTATTGTTACTACATAATCCCATCATTTTACCTCCTTTTTATGTTTTATACTTCATAATATGTTATTTATTTGTTTTGGTTACTTGTAATTTTATGTGTATAATGTTAAAATACCAACAGCAGAAAAAATTACACAAAGGAGAAAATTTAAATGAAAAAAATACTCAGATCAAAATTATCATTAATTATTTGTCTGCTTCTTTTGATACTTTCTTTCGCTACTGTTGGTATAGTTAAAACAATAAAACATGATCCAGTCGTTACCGCCTCAACACAAGATAATATACTAAATACCCTGGACGTACAAAAACCAATTCAGGTGATATCTACTGCAAAAATTGGCAGTATGGGAGATCTTCTAATACATTCGCCTATATTAAGAGCTTTTTGTGACTCTACTTCTCAATCTTACAATTTTGAGAAAATTTTTACATATATAACTCCATACGTAAAAGATCTTGACTACGCAGCTATTGATTTAGAGGGAAGTCTTGCGGGAAGCCGTTTTTCTGGATATCCTTTATTTAGATGCCCTGACAATATGATTGATTCTGCTAAAGCTTCTGGGTTTAAATTATTTCTCACTGCAAACAATCATTCCAATGATGCAGGTGAAAAGGGATTTTTTAGAACTATTGAGATATTAAGGCAAAAAAATGTAGATTTTATCGGTACACGAGGTAATGTATCCGACAAAAATTACATAATTCAAGATATAAACGGAATACGCGTTGCAATGGTAAATTACACTTATGGAACAATAAACGACAACGGTATTGCAAGCGTTAATGGACTTAGCTTAAGCAAAGAAACCAGTCCTCTAATCAACGTATTTGACTACAATCGCCTTGATAAATTCTATAGTGAACAGGAAAAATTGCTTGAACGTATTAGAAAAGATAATGCACATGCTATAGTCTATTTCATGCACTGGGGATCTGAATATCAAACAGAAGAGAACAACTTTCAGCGCTCCATTGCAAAAAAATTATCTGACCTTGGTGTTGATGTTATAGTGGGAGGACATCCTCATGTAATTCAACCTATAGACATAATTCATTCAGATTTGTCAAATAAAGATACCGTTTGTATATATTCTTTGGGTAACGCTGTATCAAATCAACGTAAATCCCTAATGGATCTTAAAACCGGTCACACAGAAGATGGAGTTTTATTTTCTTTTACATTTACAAAGTACAGTGACGATTCTGTTATGTTGACTTCTGTTGATGTTATGCCTACTTGGGTCAATTTATACGTAGAACAAGAAAAACATACGTATCAAATTATACCCTTAGACAAACAAAAAGATTGGGCAACACAATTTAATATGTCTTCCCAATCATGTGAAATGGCCCAAAAATCCTACGATAGAACTATGGACATTGTTTCGCAAGGATTAACCAAAGCCAAGGATATAATTAATAAAAATGTTATAGACACACATCCCAATTTACATGAATAATAACAATTATTAGACCTACAAGTAGAACAATCTAACTGTAGGTTTAATTTTTTTATACTCGTCATGCAAATCTGGGTAATAGCATCATTAATTTTTCTTTTATAATCTTAACTCTTTATCTTTATATAAGAAAAATTATCATAATTTCACAATCAAATGTACTCTAAATTGCAAAATCAAGATAATAGTATAGACCTTATTTTTACTCTAACCTTTTTTGATTATGTATTCGTTCATTTTATTCGCCGCATCCTGTCCTGCTTTTATTGCTAAAGTAACAGTGGCAGCCCCTGACACAACATCTCCTCCTGCAAAAACTCCTTCTTTTGTCGTCATGTATGTCTCTTGGTCAACTACTATACCTCCATATTTTGTTGTAGCTATATCAGGTGTTTCATTACTTATAAGGTTGTTTGGAGACTGACCTATTGCCATAACTACTGTGTCCACTTCTATTATATGTTCACTTCCTACTTTTTCATAAACTTTTCTTCTTCCTTTATCATCTACTTCTCCTTGATCCATATCAACACATTCCAGTGCACAAACCTTGCCCAAATCATCTTTTATAATTTTTTTAGGATTCTTTAAAAATTTAAAAATTACACCTTCATGATATGCATGATCTACCTCTTCTCTTCTTGCTGGCATATCATCCATGGATCTTCTATATATAACATACACATTTTTACAACCCATTCTCTTTGCTGTTCTTGCAACATCCATTGCTACATTCCCTCCACCAATTACTGCAAGACTATCGCCCACGCATACTGGTGTATCGTACTCTGGAAAACGTTTTGCCTCCATCAAATTAATCCTCGTTAAAAATTCATTTGCTGAATAAACTCCATTGGCATTCTCTCCGTCTATACCCATAAATTTAGGAAGTCCAGCTCCTGTTCCTATATAAACCGCACTATATCCTTCTTCAAACAAATCATCTATTGAAAGAACTTTCCCTATAACCATATTCGTTTCTATCTTTATACCTAGTCTTTTTATCTCATCTATTTGAGCCCTAACTATATCTTTGGGTAATCTAAACTCAGGTATACCGTACATAAGTACCCCGCCCGCTACATGTAATGCCTCAAATATAGTTACATCATAACCGTACATGTACATGCTCTTAGCACATGCTAACCCAGATGGCCCAGATCCTACAACCGCAACTTTCTTATTCTTTTTAGCTATATTTATCTCTGGCTTTATTTCTCCTTTGTTTAAAACAAAATCAGCAACAAACCTCTCCAGTCTCCCAATTGCAATAGATTCTCCCTTTTTTCCCCTAAGGCACACTCCTTCACACTGATGTTCCTGATCACACACTCTTCCACAAACTGCAGGCATAACATTTTGTTTTTTTAATTCATAACTTGCTTTTTCAAACTCACCCTGTGCTACCAAATGTATAAATTCTGGTATATTTATGTTAAGTGGACACCCTACAACACAAGGCTTTGTCTTACAATTTAAACACCTCCTAGCTTCTTTTATAGCCATTTCTTCAGTATATCCACTAGCAACCTCTTTAAAATCTTTATTCCTTACATTATGATCTCGCTCTGGCATAACTACCCTCTTTGATAAATCACTCATCTCTACCCTCCTTATCTTTAGCCAACTTATACAAATTGCATTCATGATTATTCTTCTTAACCGACTCTTTTTCATAATCTCTATACATTTCATTTCTTACAATAATTTCATCAAAATGTACTTTGTGCCCATCAAAGTCCGGACCATCTACACATGCAAATTTTATTTCTCCTCCTACTGTAAGTCTACAACAACCACACATACCTGTACCATCTATCATTATAGGATTCATACTAACTGTTGTCTTAATACCATATGGCTTAGTTGTATCACAAACAGCTTTCATCATCTTAAGTGGACCTACTACATCAACTAAATCATATTTAATATCCTTTAAAAGATTCTTTATTTCATCTGTAACAAATCCTTTATTACCATTAGATCCATCATCTGTTGTTATAAATACTTTTTTCCCTACTTTTCGCATCTCTTCTTCTAATATAATCAAATCTTTATTTCTAAATCCCATAACAACATCAACATCGCATCCCGCTTCATTCAATTCTTTTACTTTTATGTATGCAATAGCGGCACCTAACCCTCCTGCAACAACTAAAACTTTTTTTGCATTATCAAAACACGATGCCCTACCCAATGGGCCCACAAAATCCAATATGTTATCCCCTTTCTTTTTGTGCGCCAACTTATTGGTTGTATAACCTACCGTCTGAAATATTATTGTTACAGTACCCAAGTCTCTATCATAATCAGCTATGGTTAGTGGTATTCTCTCACCTACTTCATCAACTCTTAACATTATAAACTGACCTGCTTTTGCCTTTTTAGATATCTTGGGTGCGTAAATCTTCATCAAAACAACTTCGCTATTTAAATCTTTTCTCTCTACAATCTCAAACACTTTTATCCCTCACATTTTTATAAATTGGCTCTACAAAACAATCACCGTTATACCTATATTGAATTTATCTAAATCTTCATCATTCCTTGCTCCACTCACCTTGTCCAACACATGTCTAGTCTTTTCATTAAAAATAGACCAATCCTTGCCCGGTATAAAATCCTTTATTTGTCCATCTTTCTTTTTCTTAGGCAAAACAGCATCAAGCCTTGCCTTTATCTTACCACCTACTCCGGTAGAACCATATCCATGCACTACTTTTATGCAGGATATATTTATACTTCTAGCCTTTTCTATTTCCATATCTAAAATTTTTAGTGCTTGTCTCACTGTTGGCATTCCGTCTTTTATACTTACTTCTTTTAGCGACATGTTTTCCACCCAGATTCCTATTATTTTTTCTTCCTCTCCTGCCAAAAAAATTACTCTCTATATCTATATTACCATATTGTCTCTTCTCTATATCCCCAATAATGCTATTCTCTATGCTAAGAAATTTTTCCTCTTCCCTTGCTGTAACAAAAGTTACTGCAACTCCGTCCTGTCCTTTTCTTCCTGTCCTTCCTATCCTATGGATATAAGAATCTACATTTTGTGGAACATCATAACTAAATACATGAGTAACCCCCTCAATATCAAGCCCCCTTGCAGCAATATCTGTTGATATCAAAATAGGTAAATCCGCCTTTTTAAAAATCTTCATTACTCTTTCTCTTTTTCTTTGCGTCATATCTCCTCTTAATTCATCACACTGATAGCCCAACTTACCCAACTCATCATTTAGAAAAATTACATTTTCTCTAGTCTTACAAAACACCATAGACATAAATGGATTCATCTTGTCTAATGCATCACAAAGCGCATTTAGCTTTTCTTCCTCACTTGTACGAACCATTATCTGTTTTATATTTTCAAGCATAACCTCCTTAGGCTTTATTGTCACTCTTTCTGCTTCATTTAAAAATTTTTTAGCCAAAATTTTAACACCCTTTGATATGGTAGCAGAAAATAACATGGTCTGTCTCTTCTTAGGCACATGATTTATTATATCTCGTACCTCGCTTAAAAACCCCATGTCTAACATAAGATCTGCCTCATCCAACACAAGAATATTTACTTTTTCTAAATCTATAGTCTTTCTCTTTATATGATCTACCAATCTTCCTGGCGTTCCAACAACAATATGTATACCATTCTTTATTTTGGTTATTTGCTGTTCTATATCTTGTCCTCCGCATATCAATAAGATTGATGCATCCTTCATATACTTCTGCGCTTCATCTGTTATTTGTTTTGCCAACTCCCGCGTAGGTGTCACTATCAAGGCTTGTATATAATCTTTTTTAAAATTAATTTTTTCTATCATAGGTAATATAAAGGCTAGTGTTTTTCCTGTTCCTGTTTGAGCTTGTGCAATTAAGTCTTTACCTTGCCTTAGTATAGGTATAGACCTCTCTTGCACCATAGTTGGCTCTTTTATCCCATTCTTTTTTAATAACTCTAACACTTCTTGACATATCCCTAATTCTTCAAAATTCATAACAAAAATTCCTTTCTTTTCTATCTTACAAAACTATACTATCTTTTATACCTTTAAACTTATTTTCTCCCATGCCAGATACATTCCTAAGCTCTTCTTTCTCATTAAATTCTCCATTTTCTTCTCTATACTTTATAATTTTGTCCGCCATAGAAGATCCAATTCCAGGTAGTAACATAAGCTCATCTTTATTCGCTGTGTTTATATTAACCTGTGAAACATTCTTTTTATCTGTTTCTTCTGCATATAACCCTCTTACTATTTTTATACCTGACTCTTGTTCTTTTACTTTTTCAGTTTTTTTATTACTAATTTTCTCAGTTTTTTTCTCAATCAAACGGCCAAAATCTTCCTTCGTTAATAAATCTTCTTTTGAGGAAGCTAAATCTTTTTGATTATCTTCATAATGCTTTTGTATACTTAAATTTTTTTCTCCTATATTCTCTTTCTCTTCATTAGTACAATTCTCTTTTAGGGACACATTCTCAGTTTCTACTCTACATTTTATTTTTTGGTTCTTATTTTTTGATTCTCTCTCCAAAGGCTTTTCTCTTTCGTATACAATAATCCTAGTCTCAAGCGGTTTTACTTCTTTTTCTCTGTCCTTTTTATCTTTTATAAAAATCATCATATTATCTTTTATTTTATATACCAAATTTACTCTCTCTAAGTCCGCTCCTTCTGTAAATCCCCCTGCTTTTTTTGCAACTTTCTCCACTGTTGAATTTTTAGGCACCTCGTACGTCCCTGGATTTTTTACACATCCCAAAATATATACTTCTATTTTCTCTTCTTCTCTTTCTTCAGTACCTTTATTATTTTGCTCTACTAAAACTTCACATTCATTCTTCTTGCCTAACGCTTCATATCCTATAACAATTGCTATCATACACAATATAATTATCACTAGCGTTATGTTTTTTTTATTCAATCCTTCTATGACCATCTACTCCTTTGTTCTAATTCTTTCCATTTATTATATAATATATAGATTAAAATTACAATATATAAATTGCCATAGAAGGAATTTTTTGTTATTTTTTATCTATCTCCTAAATTCCAAACTAGCTCTTTTTCTATTATCAAGCTCTTCTAGATTTATGCGTTCTAGTTCTCTTCTTCTTCTATCTATTCGTTTCTTATTTTCAAGCTCTGTCCTAGTCTTATATGTATCTCTCACTTTTCTACCTGATTTTGAACCTTTTATCTTATTTTTCATTTCAAGTTCCTTTTTTACACTCAGGGCATCAGCTAATACTACAGCAGTTCTACCTTCTACCCAAAGTTCATTATCATTTAGCTCATTGTCACTTTTATCATGCTTTAACTTTAATTCCTTTAACTTGATATTTTTAACACATTCAAGCGTCGTTATATCTTCTTTTCGTCCATCTATAACCTTCGCCCACACTCCATCAGGTAATGTTACTTTTACACTACCTGTATTGGCATTGAATATGACAACTATTTTATTGAATACATCACCATTTGCATTGTTATTTATTGTGTAGGCAACCACATTTGGAATATGCATATCAATAAAGGTTATATTTTTTTGTATATCCTCCGCCTTTGTCATTCTAAACGCAGGATGTCCCTTTCTAAGTCTTATAAGCCTTTTATAGTAATTATTAACATCTATATATTTAGATTTTCTATACCAGTCAAATTTATTGACTTCATCTCCAGAATTATAACTATTATGTACTCCACCTTTTGTACGTAGAAATTCTTCTCCTCCATGGATAAACGGAATACCCTGACTTGTCAACACTATAGCCGCACTAAGCTTATCTATTTTTATTCTCTCCGACTCCATGTCTCCTCCATTGGTACAATTTATCTTATCCCACAATGTCAAGTTGTCGTGAGCTGATACATAGTTTATTGTCTTCACTGGACTATCTACTTTTGGTGGAATACCAACCTGTGGATGTTTTACAGCTGCCACAATAGATGTTTTTATCAATTCTTCTTTTCCAAAAGCTCCATTTGCAAAACCTGCTTCTCTTTCTGTAGATTCTGTATTGGCTCCTTTTATAGCATCCCTTAAAGTATCGTTAAATGTACCTATTCTATCTAGCTTCCAAGCATGTTCTCTCCTTGCTTGGAGCTCATAAGGCAAAGCTGATCCTTCATATCCTGTCCATCCCTCTCCATAGAGTATGACATTTTCCTTAATGGCATCCATTTCCTCTCTTATTTTATTCATAAGATTAAAATCATGTAATCCCATAAGATCAAACCTAAACCCATCAATATGATATTCCTTCATCCAATATCTTAATGAATCTCTTATCATTTTCCCTGTCATTTCTCTCTCTGAGGACGTTTCATTACCACAACCTGACCCATTCGAGAATGTACCATTACTATTTTTTCTATGATAATAACCAGGCACTATCTTATTAAAATTCGAATCCTCCGTCTTTGCTGTGTGATTATAAACAACATCCATAATAACACCTATACCCTTATCGTGTAATGCCTTAATTGCTTTTTTACACTCCATTATCCTTACCTCAGGGATTTCTGCATTGGTAGAATATGAGCCTTCTGGAACATTATAATTTTCTGGATTGTAACCCCAATTATATTTCCCATCATTAACTCTTTCATTTACTCCACTAAAATCAAATATAGGCAACAAGTGCACATGCGTTACACCTAACTCTTCTATGTGCGAAAGACCTGTTTTTTCTCCTTCTTTGCTTTTAGTTCCCTTCTCTGTTAATCCTAAGAACTTACCTTTGTTAACAACTCCCGAATTTTTGTCTATTGTTAAATCTCTCACATGCACTTCATATATTATAGCATCTTCAATGTTTTTTAGAACAGGGCCCTTATCCTTATCCCAACCTGAAGGATCTGTATCCTTTAAGTCTACAATTGCTCCCCTTTCTCCATTTACGCCTACTGCTTTTGCATATATGTCTACAGCTTCTCTCTCTTTTCCATAATTATTTACTTTGTACGTGTAGAATAACCCCTTCAAATTTCCTTTTATTGTTTTTTCCCACGTCCCATTTTCAGATGGATCCATTTCTATCTCCTGTATTGCCTCTCCTTCTATTCCATCTGCATACAAACAAATTTTTATACTACTTGCTGTAGGTGCCCACACTTTAAATTTACTACGTTCCTCTCCATATGTAAGTCCCAAATCTTCTTTATCATAGACATACAAATCCTTAAACTCTTTACTATCATATCTATTTTCTAAAGATACTTGACTTTCTCCATATCCATCCCTTAATAAGGTATACCTTTTTGTAACTAACAATTCATCTTTTGTTAGTATTTCATAAAACTTATACCCTATCTGATTAACTCCTTTAATCTCTACCTCTTCTTTTCCATCTTTTACTTTAAAATCGTTAATGGAAACTTCGCCTTCTATTGCGTAATTTAATACCGCACAAATTCTATTAGATCCATCTATATAGGATTTGAGTATCTTAGGTGACGCATCAACGTCTTCTCTCTTGTACACAATATTTTCCTCATCTTGTAACAAAAAGACCTCAAGTTCCCCTTTTTCATTAAGCCTAGTTACATCTATATAACGGTTTATATAGATATCCCTTTTCTCCCAATTATTCCTTTTTATTATAATTCCTAATTGAGTTAATCCTTCACTCTTTCCTTTATAGAATTCAGCGTACTTACCATAGTCGTCTTCTCCAGTAAAATAGTACTCCCTGCCTTCTTTTTCAGAGCTTAATCTATCTTTTTCCCACAACCATATATTCCATCCATCATAATCTTTGTTATATCTACTATAATGAATCTTAATTTTTATTTTCTCCACTGCCTCTTTTTCAGTAGGTAAAACTCTATCTACGCTGTTTAAATATCGATTTGCATCTTCTTTATTAAAGAAAAACTCTTTCTCATTATCTATAATGTAAACATTAACATTACTACCTTTTTTGATAGGTATAAACCTATCATCTCCATCTTTTTCTTTCCATCGATTTTCTCCTTGCGCCTTTTTTACTACAAATCCTATTTTTTTTAATCTTCTCGTTTTGCTAAGTGACAAGGTAAGAACCCTACCAAATTCATCTTCCTTTGCATTTTTTTTATCAAATTCAACTTCTCTTGGAGAAAAGTCTTTGCCAAACTTATCTCTTTCCCATACCCAAAAACTCCAGTCTTTGTAGTCGTTATCTCTTCTCTTATAATGAAAATTAACTGTCACTTTGTCCTCTGGAAAATTAAGAAAATCTAACAACTTAAATCACCCCTTATGTTATTGATCAAAGTATGACATCCTCCCCTCGTCTACGCTTCAAATTTTTGCCATAAGCTTTTCCGCATAGAGGTGTGGGCTTCCTTTTGCTGCAACACGCAAACAGTCGGTTCTCGTTCGATAGCACAATTGTGCTAAGCATAAGCGAGCTAACCCCGTGTGTCCCACGGTTTTGTGCAACCACTACCCAAATATTGACAACACATAACATTGCCATGCATTTTCTTGCAACTCATTCCTTCAACCTCACGATTAAGAAAATCCTTACAAAGTTTTTATTTAAAATATACTTTGCGATCAATTTGTTTATAATTGTTCGCGGATTTGCAAAATACTATTTAATTTTAGTAGGATTTTTTTCTATGCCACCTTGCTCTTATATCACTTACAAACATAAACTCTACTTAGTCTGCAAATCTACTTCCAGGCCAAACTGACACTTATTTGCACAAGCAAATAATCCATTATCTTCTTACCTAAAATCTTTTTTTCACAAACTCCCGTGCAAAGTATATCACATCACATCTACTAATACAACCCTTATTTAAGTAATTTTATGTTAAATTACAATTATTTCATGCCATATATGCATTATATCATATATGGTAATTTAAAACCATATATTTTGTATTATTTTGGTTCTAACATAATAAGTCAAATTATCCTATGAATTGATATATAAAATATTGACAAATATTTAATTTATTGTTATACTGCACTTTAGTAGGTTATTTGGGACAGCCGAACTATATGCTTGTGACTATATTGATATATTTTTGTATATTAGTGTAGATTTCGCAAGAAACGCTCACTTTTTGTGATATTGCAAATGGTTGAGAGTGGTCCCATAGGTAATATATTTTAGATGGAATTTTAAAAAAAATAGGGGGTTATTTTAAATGAACAAAGCAGAATTAGTTAGTGCTATGGCTACAAAATCAGGACTAAGCAAGAAAGATTGTGAAGCTGCATTAAATGCTCTTGTTGACACAACACAGAGAACTCTAGCTAAGGGTGGCAAAGTTATCTTAGTTGGTTTTGGTACTTTTGAAGTTAGAAAAAGATCCGAAAGAAGAGGAAGAAATCCTAGAACTGGAGCAGAGATGATTATCCCTGCATCTAAGGTTCCATCATTCAAAGCGGGTAAAAAATTCAAAGTTTTAGTAAACAAATAATTTGATCTGCTTTTTAAAAAAGCGGATTTTCAATTTTTTGTTTGTGGCATGGGCGCTTAATGTTGTCATTAAGCGCTTCTGTTTTTTCCTGTACTTCTTGATAAATTTATATTATAATATTATTGATACCACTTTTGTAATTGTTCTTTTCGTTTTATACTTTTAACACAGGAGGTTATTTACTATGCCAGTGGTTAAGCCAAAAGAGGTAAATATAGATATTCTTGCAAAACGAAAAGCAGTTAAACTTGTTATAACTCACTTGAAAAAAAAGTTAAACTCATTTGGACAAATCAACAATGATCCATTAGATAAGTGGATTAACAAAGTTGAGGATCTTCTTGGTAAAGATGAATTTGTATTACGCGATTTTTTTGAAGTAAAAAAAGATTTAAATGATATTATTGAAAGAACTATGGATCCTGATTTAAGATTTAAATTACGTGATTCATGGGTTGGATTTGGGAAAGCTTTAGAGAAAAAAGCAAAGTTGTATTAGGCTTACTACAGCCATATTTAGCGCATAAAGATAAATACGATAAATTTTTATCTTATTTATCTTTATTTTTTTTATTAATAAATTTTATCTTTGTAGCGATAATTGTATCACACTAAAAAAATCATAACATAACCTTACTTATCTTTGATCAAGGGGGGATGTTTGATGTTATATCTAGGGAAAAATAACTTCTTTGAATCTTTATCCCGTCCACTAGATAACAAAAAAATTTACTTTTACGATCAATACGACCAAAATATTTATATGAATATTGATGATTGGATAAAATTTATATTACCAATTGAAATAACTCAATCTAAAAGTTCTTCTCAAGACTTATTTAGATTGGCTAACTTCTGTTATAAAAATGGAATTGCGCGTTTCATCTTACAACACGCAAAAACTTTAGTTAACATAAAACCTTTAAACATTGACTATTGCATTTTATTAGTTGACATATATCTACAATGCAATATGCCAAACGAAGCTCTACATCTTATAAATTTGGCATTAGTTAAGTATCCAAGAAATGGCAAGCTTATCACATACTTAGCTAAAGTATATTATCACTTGGGAAAAAAAGACATAGCTTTATCCTGTTTATTTGAAGGACTAATGCTAGATCCAAATCAAGCTGATGCATTATCAACATATTTTGACATAGCGTATTCAATAGATCCTACGTCATGTATTGAAAACATAAAACTTTTCTCTAAATTACAGGGAAGCTTTATGCCAGATTTATTACTTGCATATCTTTCACTGAAGAAAAACGACGTTAATACTGCAGTTGATATATATTCTAGACTATCAAAAAAAATTTCTTTCAATAATGATGTATTAATCTCTGTAGTAAAAACATTAAGTGCATTCAACAAATATTCTGAATTAATTTCTTTAATTGAGCCAATATATGATTTTTACACAATGCCACATATTGTTGGGCTAAAACTCTTACACGCATATGCCTTTTGTAAAATGTACTCCCAAGGCGAGCTACTTTTACACAAATTTATGAATCTTAATAACCCTTGCTATCTAAATTATTTACTAAACATTTCAAACTTGCTAGATACTTTTAAAATTAGTCCTAGTAACGTTAAAGATTCATACAAATACACTATAACAATTTTTGATACTCCTATTTGGTATTACTCATTGGGAAATCCTAAATGGCTTTTGAATAATACAACAAAAATAGGAACTATTGGTCTTCTTCCTTTTATTCATTTAAACGGAAAAGACATTATAAATTCTAACATCTATTATGAAGACAACACAAGTAGACTCGCACGTAGTCTGCCTTTATATATTGGTGAAAAAATTCATTACGAAACAAATTTTAATTTTAATTATCTTTTGCCTATTGATATACCAAATGGACCTATTATTAAACGATATACTTATAATGAAAGTTATCTTCACAAAATCGCTACTAAAAAAAATATTCCTCTTTTGATATTTGGAACTGTCGACAAAGGACGTAATAAATATTTGTTTAATATAAATATTTACGATTCTATAAACAGGAAATTTAAGGTATTCCCTTTTTCATCTAACTTTAAAAACTTTGACAAAAATATAAACTCAATGATAATAGAAACTCTATCTTGCATAAAAGGGATAAAATTTATAAAAACTGATATGTATAAATCACCTTCTGGAAACCAGCTTTATAACTATTTACAACTTTTATCGTATTCACTAACTCAAACACTTATTTCAAATAAACTAATAAATATAAATTCTATTTTAGGTGAACGAAACATAATTAATTCTTACTTTAACTATGCACTAAACTCAAACGACAATATAAGTAAACTTTTGTTATTATCTGGTTTATCTAAATCTAAAACTTACAACAAAGAAATTTATCTTGAGCCCAAACTTAAAGTAATGAAATTCTTTTCAAAAAATAAATCTATACTAAATAATGACTTATCTAATTTTCTAAATTCTCTTTACAACGAACAAAAAAAATAAGCTACCCCAAGTTTTCTTAGGGTAGCTTATTTTTAATCTTATTATTTTTTCACTACACATTGATTATCCAATGCATCATATACTGTAGCCATTGCTCCGTCTTCTTCTTTAAATTGTAATTCTACTGTCCGTGGCATATATTCATTAAACTCTACTCTTCTTCCATCACTGTAATCAATTCTATTTATACCAACTAGCGACCATACCTTATTTCCATCAACTGTCGGCTCTTCTATATAAGGAACTAATGTAAACTTAGCTGGCTGAATCTTTAATAAACCATCATCACCTTTTTCAAATGTATAATTTACTCTTATCCCTACAGTACCTTTTGGAGTTTCATAACATCTTGCTAGTTCCGATACACCTTCCTCCTTAAATCTTTCTACCATTTTTACTTCACCAGAACTATTTACTATTTCAATGTTCTTAATTGTGTTCTCTTGGCCATCTTCATATAACTTTATTGCGACCTTACTTCCATCTTCATTACTATATGTATAAATTATAACACAATGTATATTACTAAGATCTAACTCTGCTACGTTACCTAATGCATCAGATACACATATTTTACTTACCCCTATAATAGTGTCTAACTGGCTTTCATCTGTTGCAATATTTAAACCCGTTTTTGTTTCTTCGTTATTTACTTCACCATCAATTACTTCGCCAAACTTTCCACTTATTATATCCATTGTATAACTTTTTTCATCTTGTGGATATGCAAGTTCTCTTTCTTCTCCTTCTTTTAAATCAGTGAATTTATACCCTTTTAGAGTTACTGCTTCCGTATCCCCACTTTTAATCAATAGCTCACCTAACCCTGATTGAAAATCTTGTATTATTATTTCATATTTACCTGGTACTACTTTTCCATCTTCTTTTACTTTTCTTACTTTTACGCTTGGTCCAGTTTTATCTTCATTTACAGAAACTACATTTTCATGTCCCACTGCATCAATTAATTTTAATTCTGTAATTTTTTTGTCATACAATTCAAATATATTCCTTTGTGTTGTTGTTATAGACACATTTTTACCATCTATTATAACTTGTTCTATACCTGATTCATTATCCTTTGCCTTCAATATAATTTTTTTGCTATTGTCATTCTTATATACTCTTTCTATTTCTGGCTCTTTCCAGTCTAGTAACAATTGCACTTCACAAGGCGTAGCCTCATCCTCCACATAAACTAAAATACTTGTTGTTCCTGGCTCTATTGTATATCGCTTTACTTTATTAGTTGTATCGATTTCGTTCCCTTGGGCTATTACTTCCGCTGTATTAGACTTATCCATATATGTAACTTTAGTTATTGTACTACCGTTGCACTTCATTGCCACAGCCATTACATCTCCATCCTCATTTTTATACGCTCTTGTTACCTCCAATTTTATTTCATCTATATTTATCCATTGATAGTTACCAAGAGTATCTTTTACTTTAAATTTTTTATCTCCATCTTTTAGTTCATATCTTGCTATCGCCTCTGTTGTATTTTTTATAAATTTAACTCTTGTATTTTCCTTTTCATCTTCTATTTCATCAAGAAATACTTTTTTATCTTCCCCATAATATTCCTTATCATAATTGGTAAGTCCAGGGTGTTTTAATCCAATATATACACAATTTTCATCTGTATCTTTATACTTCCACAATATCATTCTTTTTTCTGTGCCTTCAGCTACTCCTTCCTGGCTTCCCATATAATCATCCAAATCCAATGATGGATGATCATATATAGAATTTGAATCATCAAGTGCAGTCATCATCAACCCCGAATTATTTCCTGGATTAACTTCCTCCGCCCAACTAAAGCTTGTTATCATACCAACAGACAATGTCACGGCCAACATGCCCGTCAAGATTTTTCTTACATTTTTATACTTTTGTAATTTAATAATATTCATGTTGTTCATTCCTCCTGTTGTAAAAATATTTTTATACCCGATAACCAAGTTCCCTTGTTTTACCTTACTTGACTATATTTCGTCACTTCGAAGTAAAAAATTAGTAATTATTAAAAGAAATATCTCTATATGTATTTTTTACAATAAGCTCTTACAAAAGCTAAAGGAATGATTGAGCCTAATATAAGCTCAAGCATTCCTTTCTACATTTTCAAGAACTTCTTTAATACACTTCCTAAAAATCTAGGCATCTTAAACACAACTATCTTCATACTATATCACCTAATCTCGTTATCCATCTAGTGTATTATATGCACACACGCCCTTTTTGTTCTATATATATTTGTAGGACACACACTCTCTATATCACTAGCCAAGATACGATTTCATTATTATAGACGTTCCCATGTATATTTTTCTTCTAGCAGCAACAGATGACGAACTTGGTATAACGTACACACCTGATTCATTCACCCCTTCTACTTCATCTGCCATTATTCTTAAAATATCTATAAACAAAGTTCCTGTAGATATAAGCTTTAATTTCCGTGTCACATTAACTTTTATTCGATCTATTTTATTATAAATATCTCTTTTGGTATTTCTCTTTAGCCCAACGATTATGTCATTTTCCCATATCATACGTCCTCTACCTCCCGTACAAGGATACATTACACTAATATGTTTCTTGCACATACTATTTTATTATAATCCTCTACATAGTTCCAATCGCAGGGTCTTTATATATCTGCTTGCCATCTCCATTAAAGGCTCTTGGAATTACTATCTCATTATCTAATCCATAAAGCGAATGTATTGCACAAAGTGCAGTATCTAATTGCTCTGCCCAGCCTATCTCCACTGTAACACTCATATTGTCAAATTCTGTCTTGACAACCTGTGCAAAAATCTTGTTTTTATTAAGCTTTTGTATAATCTTTTCTCCATCTCTAGCGCCAATTTTTCTTCCCACTACCGAAATAGTAATCTCATTTGGGCTATGTTCATAATACGTTATCCCTGCAATATCCTTTTTAAAATCAGTATTTTTAATTAATGTTCCACTCTCGTCATCCAAAAAGTTCGGCAAAAGTCTCAAATTTATATTATAGTCCATAGCTGTGTTTATCGACACTGGATGCAATATTCTAGCACCTAGGCTTGATAACACATACATTTCTTCAAGCGACAACTCCTCTATTTTAGAAGCTTTAGGCACTCTACGCGGATTAGCTGAATAAACACCACGAACATCCTTATAAAAATAACAACAATCCGCCTTAAGATATCCTGCCACTGCCACTGCAGTTGTGTCAGATCCATCAAACCCAAGTGTAGTTATTCTTCCATCCTTAGTTATTCCCTGAAATCCTGCAATTATAGGTATAATATCATTTTCTAAACACTCTTCTATTTTTTTTGTATCTATGTATGTTATTTGTGCCATCCCATGCTCATCATTTGTCAAAATAGGTAGCTGCCATCCCAAAAATGCTTTTGCTTTCTGATTAAATCTATCACTATTTAATAACTTACTTAAAAGTCCAGCTGATATTTGCTCACCTGCCGCCAACACAATGTCTTCTTCATCTAAGCGAGATTCCCTTGACATTAATTGTGACATTTCTTTTAAATTTCTTGTCTCACCCGCCATTGCTGATATCACCACTACAACTTGATTTCCTTCATCTTTTTTCCTTTTTATTGTATTTGCAACCCTTATCATATGGTTTTCATCAAAAAAATTTTCTCTATCCCCTACTGAAGATCCTCCAAATTTTAATACTACCTTAGGCATCCTTCCATACCGCCTTTCTAATATTTTAGTATATTGTATAACAGCAAAGTCAACTAATATTCCTATATCTTTGAAATTAAATTTACCATCTCTATCGCTGTCACCGCAGCATCAAATCCTTTATTCCCTGCCTTTGTTCCTGCTCTTTCTATCGCCTGCTCTATTGTATCTGTAGTAAGTACTCCAAACACAACTGGCATATCGCAATCTAAGCCTACTTTGGCCACTCCCTTTGACACCTCACTTGCTACACAGTCAAAATGTGGCGTCGATCCTCTTATCACTGCACCAACGCATATTACTGCATCATATTTTTTAGTAGCCGCCATCCTTTTTGCTATAAGAGGTATCTCAAATGCACCTGGTACCCACGCAACCTCTATATTTTCTTCTGACACACCATGCCTTTTTAAGGCATCTATTGCTCCACCCAAAAGCTTATTTGTGATAAGCTCATTGAATCTTGATGCAACTATCGCAAACCTTTTTCCCTTAGACACCAATTCACCCTGATACACTTTAATAGACATATCAATCATCCCCCTATTGATTTTCTTCTAAATTTTCCAATAAATGCCCCATCTTTTCCTTTTTAGTCTTTAAATAAAATTTATTTACTTTATTCTCTTTTATCTGTATTGGAACTCGCTCCACTATTTCTAAACCATAACCTCCAAGCCCCACTATCTTCTTAGGATTATTAGTAAGTAGTTTAATCTTTCTAACACCCATATCATACAATATCTGTGCACCTATACCATACTCTCTTAAATCTGCTGGAAATCCTAGCATTATATTTGCCTCTACTGTATCCTTTCCCTGATCCTGAAGATTGTACGCTCGAACTTTATTTACTAGTCCTATTCCCCTCCCCTCTTGTCTCATATATAATACTACACCTCTACCTTCTTTTTCTATCGCCTGCATTGATGCCTTCAATTGCTCACCGCAATCACATCTTAACGAATGAAATGCGTCACCAGTTAAACACTCTGAATGCACCCGCACAAGAACAGGCTCTTCTGTTGCAACATCTCCTTTAACCAACGCCACATGATGTTCTTTACTGATTTTATTCTCATATGCAACTATAGTAAACTCGCCAAATTCCGTAGGTAACTTAGCACTAGATGCTTTTTTTATAAGTAGCTCTTGGTTTATTCTATATTTTATTAGATCCGCTATTGTAATTAGCTTTAAATTATACTGATAGACAAATTTTTCTAAATCCGGCACTCTAGACATTGTTCCATCTTCATTCATTATTTCACATATTACTCCAACTTCACTTAATCCTGCAAGTCTTAGCAAATCAACTGTGGCCTCTGTGTGTCCCGCTCTTTTTAAAACTCCTCCATCCACAGCTATTAATGGCGAAATATGTCCAGGTCGTACAAATGTTTTAGCTTTCGAATTTTTATCTGCTAAATCATTTATTGTCTTCGCTCTCTCTTTTGCAGATATTCCTGTAGTCGAAGTAGCACTATCTACTGTAACTGTAAATGCCGTTCTTAAATTTTCTCTATTTTTCTCTACCATAAGTGGCAAAGAAAGTTTTTCTGCACGCTCCTTAGTTAGAGGAACACAGACTAATCCCCTACCATACTTTGTAATAAAATTAACATCACTTGCACGAACGAACTCAGCCGCCATCACTAGATCTCCTTCGTTCTCTCTATCTTCATCATCAACTACCACTATCATTTTGCCTTGCTTTAAATCTTCCAGCGCCTCATCTATAGAATTGAACAATTCAAACTCCCCTCCTTTGTTTAAGCAAATCCATTCTCTTTCAAAAAATCATATGTAATCTTCGGACTGCTTTTGTTAATAAACTTTTCAATATATTTACCTATTATGTCACACTCTATATTTAAAATATCACCTGTTTTTTTGTCTTTTAAACAAGTATTATCAATTGTATGCGGTATAATAGACACACTAAATTTATCACTACCAACACTCACAACTGTAAGACTTATTCCATCTAGTGAAACACTTCCCTTTGTTATAATATACTTCATAATATCATATGGTGCAAGCACACTAAATACCACTGCATTGCCACAAGGATTTTTATCCAATATCCTTCCAACACCGTCAATATGACCTGTTAATATATGTCCGCCAAATCTTCCATTTATAGGCATGGCTCTTTCCAGATTAACTTTATCCCGAGTCTTTAGCGCACCAATCGAACTTCTATTTAAAGTCTCTGGCATAACATCAACACTAAATGAACTATCACAAATATCCACAACCGTAAGGCAAACTCCATTAACACTTATGCTATCGCCAATACTTGTCCCTTTCAATACTCTTTGGCATTTTATACAAAGCTTGTTAGGAAAAGCACTTATCACTTCTCCGACTTCTTCTACTATCCCTGTAAACAAACTACACTTCACCATCCCTCAAGATTAGTCCCTCTATCATTATGTCATTACCTAGTTTTCGTGTACTTATGTCTTTCATCCTTATTGCATCAATCAAAAAATCAACACCCTGTCCACCAACAGGCGTCTTTGCACATTCTCCTCCTACTATCTTGGGCGCAACTATTGTCACTACTTTATCAACTATACCACTACCCAGTGCAGAAGCATTTAACGTACTTCCCCCTTCTAACAAAACACTGTCTATACCTAATTCATATAATTTATCCATGAGTAAATTCAAGTCGACTTTACCATCCGGTCCATCTAACTTTAGCACTAGCACTCCTCTTTTCACGTACTCTTTTTCTTTTACTTTTGATGTAGTAGCTAAAATAACCTCATGCTCTTTCTTCATATTTTTTATTAGCTTACAATCTATAGGCAACCTTCCCTGGCTATCAACCACTATTTTATAAGGCTCCATCCCTTTTTGATCAACTAAACGCACATTAAGCGCTGGATTATCAGATATAGCAGTATTTATTCCTATCATAACCGAAGCTACTCTATCCCTCAACTTGTGCACGTAACGCCTAGCTTTATCTGAAGTTATCCACTTGGTATCCCCAATACGTGTAGAAATTTTCCCGTCCATAGTCATTGCACTCTTTAGTATAACAAATGGCTTTTTCTTTGTGATATACTTTATAAATATCTCGTTTAACTTGGTACACTCATCTTCTAATACCCCAGATACCACATCTATTCCCGCATTTTTTAATATCTCAATTCCTTTTCCCGAAACCTTAGGATTTGGATCCTTCATTCCAATAACAACTCTTTTTAATCCTAGCTCGGTTAAACGATTAGCACATGGCGGTGTTTTCCCATAATGTGCACACGGCTCTAAATTGACATATAGCGTCGCTCCCTTTGCCTGTCTTAAATCTACTAAATTTTTAAGTACATTAATCTCTGCGTGTGCACCTCCTATTTTTTCATGATACCCTCTAGCTAAAATTTTTCTGTCTTTTTCTATAACAGATCCAACCAAGGGATTAGGATTAGTCGCACCCCAACCTTTTTTCGCTTGTTTTATAGCCTCTGCCATATAAAATTCATGTTCCTTCACAATAATCCTCTTCTCCTAATACTTTCTATTTAACAAATATTCTGCCATAGCAACTAAATCTTTTGCCTCATCTCCAAATATACGTAGGCTTGCTATTGCATCGTTTGTTGTATCTTCCAGATACAACATCGCTTGGTTTAATCCATATACACTAACATACGTAGTCTTGCTCTCTTCCTTATCTTTCCCCACTGACTTGCCTAAACTTTTTTTATCTCCAATAACGTCTAGTATATCATCCTTTATCTGAAACGCCAAGCCCAATTTTTGAGAAAACCGGTCAAGACTTGACTTTTCTTCATGTGTAGCATTAGCCAAATGTGCCGCCGCCATAACACTTGCTTTTATAAGACATCCTGTTTTTAGTTTATGCACATATTCTAGTTCATCCGCTGATACTACCTTCCCTACAATTTCTAAATCTTTAACTTGGCCACCAATCATTCCATCCATTCCAGCGCTATTTGCAATTTCCTTAGCCGCAAGTATACTTTCTCTTCCACCGTTCAAACTTTCATCTAACATAATCTCGTACGCCTTATTTAAAAGAGCATCTCCCGAAAGTATCGCCATTGCTTCACCATACACTTTATGATTAGTCAAATGTCCTCTTCTATAGTCGTCATTGTCCATTGCAGGCAAATCATCATGTATCAATGAATATGTATGTATCATCTCTAATGCACATGCAAACGGCATCAATTTATCCTTTGATACTCCAAACATCTCTCCTACAAGCAACATAAGCACTGGCCGTATTCTCTTTCCTCCAGATATAAGACTATACTTCGCTACCTCGTATATCTTATCTACTTTAGAATCTTTCCCCTTCATATAAAACTTTAACATGTCATTTATCTTATCTCTATAGCATTTGATTTTATCCTCTATCGCCATATCTTACTCCCCTTTTACTTCAAACGGTTCCTCTGTTATATCGCCATTATCACCCTCTATTAGCAATGTCACCTCTTTCTCAACTTCATCTAATTTTTGAGTGCACAATCTGGACAACTCTATACCTTGCTTAAACATTTTTATAGACTCATCTATCGTTAAATCTCCTTTTTCTAGCTCATTCACAACCATTTGTAACTTTTCCATAGATTTTTCAAAATCAAACTTCCCCATTGCTATCCATCCCTTCTTTCGTTACCTTATCTACAACACACGAAACTTCTCCATCTTTTAGCTTCAGTAAAATGTCCTTTCCAACTTCAACATCCCTAACACTAGACACTATATTTTTACTAGCTTTATCAATAATAACTCCATACCCTCTTTCCAATACTTTAAGCGGGCTTAACGCATCAAGGCTACATATAATCGTACGCAACTCATTTTTTTTGCCAGCAACACACGCATCTATCGCCCTCTTCATGTACTTGTTAAATACATCAAGCCTAAGCCTATCCTGATATATTCTTTCAAATGGTTTCTTTAATACCGATCTACTCTTTAACATGTCAAGCTTATCTCTCTTCCTTGACACTTCATTTAAAAGAGCATTTCTAATACGTGTACCCAATTCATTTATTTTATCCAAAAGTTGCAACTTTTCTGGCATAACAATCTCCGCTGCAGCAGATGGAGTTGGTGCTCTTTTATCTGCAACAAAATCTGCTATAGTATAGTCTGTCTCATGCCCTATCGCTGATATTATAGGAATATTTGACTTGTAGATACTATCCGCCACAATTTCTTCATTAAACGGCCATAATTCCTCAATTGATCCTCCACCTCTTGCTAATATAATAACATCCCCAAGTTTTTTTTCATTCGCAAAATCTATAGCCTTTGCTATCAATGGAGCTGCAGCAGGACCCTGCACCGGTATAGGCAATAGCTTTAGTCTAAAATTACTATATCTTCTACCCAGCACATTTAGTATATCACGTATTACTGCACCCGTCTTAGATGTTAACACAACTATGCTTTGTGGCAAATACGGAATGTCCTTTTTGATGGATTTATCGAAGTACCCCTTATCTTTTAATTTATTTTTAAGCTTCTCTAATTCCAGGTGAAGATTACCCTTGCCATACTTTAGTATATCTTTTACATAACACTGATACTGACCATCTCTCTCAAATACAGATACAGTGGCCCTTATCATAACTTTTTCTCCATCCTCGGGAACAAAGTCTAATCTGACGTTCTGTCCTTTAAACATAACACATTTTATACGGCTTTTCTCATCTTTCAAAGTAAAATACATATGCCCTGTATAATGGTGCTTAAAGTTTGATATCTCACCTTGTATCCATATATCCTCTAACGTCATATCACTATCTATTAGTAACTTTATATAATTGTTTACTGCACTTACTGATACTATATCCTGATTCGTAATACTCACCCGCCAATAACTTTTGAATACATTTCCCTACTAACCTACGTAGTTATCTTCATCAACATACGTGCCAAGAAGCCCGTTTATAAAAGATGTTTTATCTGGTCCAACATATTTTTTTGTAAGCTCAATCGCTTCATTAAATGTAACCTTAACCGGTATATCCTCTCTGTACTTTATCTCATATATGGCAAGCCGAAGTACTGCAAGCTCTAGTTTTGATATTCTATCTATCATCCATCCCTTTAATGCTTTCTCTATCATACCATCAATTTCTTGTTCATGCTCATATACCCCGTCTACTACATCCAATATATAATTCTTGTCGTTACTACTAAAACTCCCATCTTCTAATACCAAATCAATCTGTTCTTGCCTGTTGCCCTTCTGCAATTCCAATTGGTACAAGAGCTTCATAACAACTTCCCTTGATGCTCTCCTGCCCATAAAACAATCCTCCTAAATATATTTTTTCTTATCTGTATGTTCCTGGTGGTAAAACTTTGTCCAAAAACTTTTTTACATATTCCTTATCGCGAGACAATCTCTGTCCCATATAATATCCAATTACAACAAAAACTACAATAAACAACGTTTTAAATAATCCAATTGTTATTATAAGCACCGACATTATAAGCCCCAGTAACGCTCCAAACACAGATCCTATATTGTCTTTGCAAAACTCTACAACGATATCTTTTATCATGTCTGCCTCCCCTTTTTACTCTACTCGAGCTTTAGATGCATTACTTATATTATCAACTATAACATGTATTCGATCTACCTCTATATCTGTATTGCTCTCAATTGCGCTCTTCGCTTTATTTTGAACTTCTTCTACTAAAACCGGAATATTTACATCCATCATTATAATAATTTTTATAACAATAAATACTTTGCCTTCTCTATTTTCAACGTAAACCTTCGACTCTCTTACAACTTGCACCTTTCTTAACATACCAGAAACAATATTTTCGATTGTATCTAACGAAATCCTCACCTGGCCTAACGGTGTTTCCCTAACTATTGCACTCTTTCTCTTACTATTTTTCAACCCTGACAATAAAAATACTACGCTTGTGCAAAAGAAAAATAACTCAATAACGAAAAATAATACTTTATATCTGCCACCACATACTACATCCTTTGCCAAAAAACAAACTATCTTATCAAACACAACTGGCCTTAGCGTAGCCACCATAGCTATCACTGACCAAACTGTGACAAAAAACGCATACACCGTTAATATAAATCTACTTAAAATATCCATAATCCGCATCTCCTATATTCTCTTTTGTTTTATAAACCAATTTTCAAATAACCTATCGACGCTCTTTTGCACTTTATTAAACTTTCTCAAAATTTATGCCCTGTATATGAATATTCACCTCAACAACGTTAAGACCTGTCATTGCCTCAACTCGTTGCTTCACCTTCTCCTGCACATTCCAAGAAACCTCGGGAATTCTACTTCCGTACTCAATAATCACGTAAACATCTATCGCCGCCTCTTTTTCTCCAACCTCTACCTTAACTCCTTTTGATAGATTCTTTCTACCAAGTATTTCAGCTATACCTCCTGCTATTCCACCACTCATACCTGCAACACCCTCTACTTCCATGGCTGCAACGCTCGCTATTATTGCTACAACTTCTTCTGATATTCTTATATCTCCCATTTCCGTAGCGTTTGTTATCTCTACCAAAGAATTTTCCACTTAATCTACCTCCTCTTGTATTAACAAGAATCATCTTTTTTTCGAAAAGCTTACTATCCATTATATCAAAATTGTACAATAATGCAACTATTTAATTTTTGTTTTTTACACATATATTGTCTATGCTTACATTTGCGTACTCTTTTCCTATTGTTGCTATTTTTGTTGCAAGGTTCGATGTAAGCTTTGGAGACTTAACTATTATGTCTAATGTATCATCCTTTAATATTGCCAAAACATTTTTTATTCCTATTTCCTCCACCATCATTTCCACTTTAGTTTCTTTTTCTTTGTTAGAAATTAATTTCATCATTTCTTTATATGCATTATCCCTTATCTCTTCTGATGCATTTTGATCCTTACTTATATCCTCTAATGCCTCCTTGTTTCTATCCACCGAAATATCTCTTTCTAATTTTGCTCTAGCGAAAAAATCTTTTTTAGACTGTACTGAATTTGCACTAACGTACACCTTTTGTCCTGTTGTATCCTTTGTTGTCTCAATATCTTCTCTTGATCTATTTTCATACTGTAAGTACCCTGCAACAACTATCATAGCAATTAAACTTAGTGAAATAATTTGTCTTTTTTTTAAAAGTATCATTTTTATTACCCCTTGTTCATTATTTGTCCATTACAAATACAGAAATTTTATGTACTGGTATATCTGTTAATACTTTCGCTGCCATCTGTAAATTCCTTCTAACATCATCGTCATGCGCCCCCTCTGCCACAACCACAACTCCCTTTATCTCTGGTTCTATCTCTTTTCTAATAACTGCTTTTCTCCCCCCTCCATTTTCTTCAAACGTTATTGTATCTGATATTTCTCTTTGCTGTATTAACTTACTACCTCCTCCGCCATCATTTTCTTTTGTGTCATTTATAATTTCCTTTTTCTCAAACTCACGTATTACTTCTTTACTCGTTTTATATGTAATCATCACTCGTACTTTACCCGCACCTTCTATTTTCCCTAGTAACTCCTCCATTTCTTTTTCTATACTATGACTTTGTAATGATGCTAAAATTTCTACTTCTTTTGGGTCTTCTTTCACATTGTTATCTGTACTAAAATCGCCTACTATCATCAATAAAATTCCTACTACAAGCACTATCAAAATTCTTTTTATAAAACTTTTCTTTGATATCTTATCCCTTATTTTTGTAAAATCCACCATTACGGCTGTCCCTCATCTCTTGTCAGTCTTCTACCACTACGACTCTTATCTTTTTATCTCCAATATTTAAACCCTTTGATAATTTACTCACCACCTCATTCTCTAAATTATCCTTTTTACTATGCCCCGTGCCTACAACTAAACTAAGTTTCTCAATTTCTCCAAAATCTTTACTTTCGTTGTCCTTATTTATATGTATATTTATCTTACGTACTTTTATGTCTATTTCTTTTAGCATCTCTAAAATTTTTCCCCTAACCTCTCTGTCGTACACATTTATTAATGTATCGCTATGACGAAGCATATCTTTTTTAGCAATCAAATCCCTTCTGTCTAAAAATGACATATCGCTAAAATTAACCACACTTGGTGATACTCCTTTTGTTATCACTGTGACAATTGGGTTTAGCATAACACCAATAATTACAAAACCCGCACACAAATTAAAATATTTCTTATATGTGTTTGCAGGTACAAGTAACTCCAAAAGTAATATAAACACACATGTATGTATCATTTTGTTTATGTACTCTCTAAAAATCACCAACACGCTCCCTTCTACTTAATCAATACAGTTATAGACAGTATTATTATCACACTTGATAAAAATACCACTCCAATCATGCTACTTATGGAAGATGTAACTTCACCAATTAATTGGGTAAATTTTTTATCCACAACAGGCTCAAGTGTCGCCTCCATTATTTTTAGGACAAATACCACTGCAACTAATTTTAAAATAGGCATAACACACACTAAAACTATGCCTATCACACTTGCTATTCCAATCACACTTCTTATCAACATAAGTGATCCTACCACACTATCTGCTATATCCGATAAATATTTCCCAACAACGGGTATACATGCACCAAACATATATTTGGCGGTTTTTCCCGTTATTCCATCTATCAAATTTGCTGTTGATCCCTTTATTGTTACAACTCCTATAAACACTGTCAAAACAAATCCACCAACAAAATATGCTACACTTTTTATTAACTTGCTCATCTTAGATAACTCCACACGAGACGTAACACTATTTAAGACTTCAAGTACTGTTGATAAATATATTAGAGGAAGACTAACCTTTTTTATGACATACACTATTATAGATATGCCATACAACACAAATGGCTTTACTGCACTTACCCTAACTATATCTCCACATGACACCATAAGACTTGTGGAAATTGGAACTACTACATGTGAAAATATATTAACGTCATCTACAACATTTTGGGTTATAAGGACACAATTATTAAAACATTTAAGTAGAATAGTTATAGCAACCATATTGCACGCGTAAAATGAGACTCTGCCCAAATCATCTTTACAAAAAGAACTTTTAACATTTTGTAAAATCGCAGATAATATTGCAACTAAACTTAACTTGATTAATATTTTTACATTGTTCCTTACTTCATTGAACAAAAGTTTTATTATACTACTTACAAAATTTTTTAGACTAAACTTAAATTGTCCACAAAGAAGTTCTTTTATCATTTCCTTTGGTGTTTTGTCTAATACATTGTAAAACACATCTTTATTCTTATCTAGAAGATTTTGTATTTCAGTAAGCTCTGGGCTTAAACTATGGTAATCCACTTTTTCACAGTAACCAATATCGTTTTTTGCAATAATAACAAATATTATCACTACCACGTACATATATTTTCTCATATTTTTCTACCTAGGCTTAATATTAATTCTATCAGCGATGTGATTATAGGAATCGATAATGTCACTATTATCACTTTCCCGGATAATTCTATTTTACTTGCAATCGCACCAGCTCCAGCATCTTTACAAATATGGGAACCAAATTCTGCTATGTACGATATGGCAATTATTTTAAGCAGTATACTAAAATAAAATGTGTTTATGCCTGCTACCCCCACATACTTCTCCACAATTTTTATAACTCCCTCAACTTTTAATATCACAATAAAAAAAATTATAAGCCCTGTAATTATAGTAAGATTTATTGCCATATCCGGCCTTTGCGATTTTATCATCAAAATAAGTATTGTCGAAATCACTCCAAGCCCTACTATCTGCAAAATTCCCATGCCCATTTATCCTTTCTCCTAAAATTGGAATATCGTTTTTACAACACTAAAAAGCTTTGCTATTTGACCCACAACCATCATCAGCACAACTACTAATCCTACTATTGTTGTCATCATTGCTTGTTCTTCTCTCCCAGATTTGGTTAGTAATATGTTTAATATGGAAACAAGTATACCTATTGTGGCTATTTTGAAAATTATATTTATATCCATAGTCATCCTTTCATAATAATATTATAATTATTGTCATACCAATCAATATACTTAAATTCTTAAACAAAAGCTCATTTTTCTTTCTTTGATCTTCTGCTTTTCTCTCCTGATTTTTAAGCCTTCCAACAATATTTTTTATATTGCAAACCTCGCCATCAACATCAGATGTCCCAAGTAAATTAGCTAACGATAAAAGTATCTTTATATCTTCATCCCAAAGATATGTATTTTTATAATTCTTATCCAAAGCAATCGTCCATGCTTTTCTACTAGGATGAATTTTTAATTCTAAAGACATCGCTTTTAAAATACTTGACACTCTATCACTAGCACTAGCTGCAATTTTTAAAAATGCATCACCTAACACATTTGAATAAAATGCTATTTCATTTGAAAGTTCCTCTAATGCCTGCTCAAAACCGCGTATATCCTCTACCCTATTTTTTAATGTAGATGACCACCAAATACCAATAGCGTAACTTGACACCCCAATTAACGCGCTTCCCATAATCTTACACAACATTTTTTTCATCCTCTATTCGCATTATATTATTGTAATTCTCATCCAAAATTTCTTTTACCTCACCAACTTTTTTGTCTTTGCCTAAAATAATAAAACGTTCAAATATTTTGTGTGATAACCCTCTTTTTTGCGCATCTAAAATATCAAACCCATGCATAGTAGATATTATTCTTACACCGCAGTTTATAATTTTTAATAGAGCTTTAAAATCCTGTTCACTCCCAATTTCATCTGTAGCTATGACATCGGGAGACATGGTACGTAATGCAAGCATCATTCCATCATATTTGGGGCAAGCATCTAACACATCACTTCGTAATCCTATGTCATTTTGTGGAACACCATTGTACACCGCTGCAATTTCTGAACGCTCATCTATAATAGATACCTTCATCCCTCGGATATGTAAACTAGAACCCCCATCACTTATAATACGTAATATATCACGCAACATGGTCGTCTTGCCATATGATGGCGGTGATATAATAAGTGTATTATATATATCTTTACGGTCTCGCACAATGTAACTTATCACTTTTTGGCCTATGCCTTTCATTTCCCTTGCTACTCTTATATTTATAGAGGATATATCTTTTATATTTTTTATTGCACCATTTTCAATTATCACCTTACCCATTATCCCAATTCTATGCCCACCCTTAACCGTTATAAAACCACTTCGTATGGTATTTAAATATGCATAAATAGAATTATCACATATTCTATTTAATGTATCCCAAACATCCGTACGCGTTGCAACTAACGCCTGAGTTTGATTTTGGGTTATTGTTCCACTTTTTGTAATAAAAAAATCTTGATCACAACAAACCATAACTAGCGGCCTATTTACTCTTAATCTTATCTCACTTATTTGCGAAAGAATATAATCATTTGTTCTACACATCACACTTTCTAAACTTTTGGACATATATTTTTTTATAATTTCTCTTACAGTATTCAATATTCTCTCCTCCTTTTTTTGTGGCTACTCTTAATATTATGATGCTTTGTCCATTTATAGTACAATGATAAAAAATTAATTTTTCATCTTGATTTCTGCTCAATATGTTATATAATTGTGTTTGGGGTTTTTGTTTTTAAAAAAAAAATAATTTTTATAAGGGTTGATTTTTTTGTTTAATTTCAGAAAGTTGAATTGGAGTTTAATTTTATTTCTTTTATTTAATACATTAAAACTTGTTTGTTTTAACGTCATTATATCTGATAATATAGGCTTTATGCCAATTTTTATTGGTATGAAATTTATTCTAAATTCAGTTTTGGTATTTTGTCTGTTTGTACCTTTGTTAAAAAATAAATTAATAAAAACTTGTTTGTTTGTATATTCGTTACAGTTTGTTTATTTAACCGCACATTTATGTTATTTTAAATATTTTCATAATTACTTACATATAATGCAAACCTTCACATTATTTGCTGAAGGTACGAAGGCATTAGCTAATTTGTACTTCTTTTTAGATGGATCATTTTTATTTTTATTTATAGATTTACCATTTTTTATTCATTTTATGAGAAATAAATCTAAAGATGTACATTGCCGTTTTCCCACTATAATATCCATGTTTGTGATAGCGGGGTTGTCGGCTTTTTGCTATATTAACTTATTTGCACCATACATAAATGATCGCTCTTTATCACCTCTTTTGGTTGCACCTAACGAGACTGATATCGTGCGGAAATATGGTACATTAACTAATGATGTGTTTTCTTTTTGCGCAAATAAAAGTGAAGTCGATATACTAAAAAGCTTTTCTTATGGAAAACCCGTTTCTGTATCAGATACACCTAATACGAAGAATAACATTGTTATTTTGCAGTTGGAATCTATCGATGCAAACGTTGTAAATAAAACTTATAATGGAAAGTATATTGCTCCATATCTACATGAACTATCTAAAAAATGTGTTTATTATCCATATATGATGTCTTATCATATGGGAGGAGGAACTTCTGATTCTGAATTTTCTATTTTAAATAGTATTGAGCCTCTACAACATTATCCTGCTATGAAACTTAAAAGTTATGACTATCCAAATTCGTTTTTAAAAAGCCTAAATGCAAATGACTATACGTGTCTTGCTTTTCACGGAAATGTTGCAAAGTATTTTAATAGATTAAATGCCTTTCCTAAAATGGGCTTTTCAAAATTTTATGATATATTCAAGATGAGATTAAGTAATAAAGGTTGGGGCGCTTCTGATGGTGATGTATTAGATTTTACTTTCAACAAATTAACTAAAACTAAATCGCCTTTTTTGGCATACATTATAACAATGACCAGTCATGCATCTTTCACTAATGCTAGTCATTACTACAACAACAACTTATATGATGATATAGAAGACGAAGTTGTCAAAAACTATTTTAATTCTGTATCATACGTTGACATGGTACTAAAAGATTTTATTACTTCTGTTAGAGAAACAATGCCTAACACTTATGTATTTGTCTGGGGCGATCATACCCCTGCAATAAATAAACCTTTATACTCACAGGCATCTTTGTCGTACGATAAAAAATATTTTGAGTTTGTTCCTTTGTTGATCATAACTCCTGACAATAAAACTTATACTGAACGTTCAAAGGTAGCATCTTTCTTAGATATTGCTCTAACAGTGCTAAACGCATCTAATTCGGATTTCTCAATTAGCACAAACGGAATAGATTTGTTGGACTTTAGTAATACCGATGCTCCTGCTATACCTTTTAAAAACAGGTCTTATTCTAGAGAGACATTGTTTAGCGAATTAATCGCCAACAATTAGGCATATACTTTAGAAACATTTTTTTACGAAAGGATTTTTTTATGAAACAATATAACTACAAAAATTTTTATTATGAAAATTATACAATAGAAACTTTAGACAATATCATCAAAATATCTTTCGAATTCAGTATAGAAGGATTAACAAAATTTAATCCTTCACTAACTATAGATAAGAAAAAATTTAAATTTTTTAATAACTTAAATAATAGCACCGCTAAAAGAATCGTTTTTTGCATGGGGATGGTAGAACTTATAAGCTACTGGAAATGCGTTTGTCCACCAAATATATTTATAAATTGCGCTTATATTGATCAAGAAGAAATCCTTTGGTGGAAAAAGTTATATTTCCTAGGACTTGGGGAATTCTTTTACACAAATAGTATAACCCCCAAATTCGACTCATTTGTAAATATAATTTGCACTAGTAAGGACACTTTCGATATTAATGATTATTCCTTCAACAAAAATGATACTTATTCCAACTTAATTCCTGTTGGAGGTGGCAAAGACTCTATTGTGACATTGGAATTATTAAAGTCGCTAAAAGATAAAAACCTACCTCTTATTATTAATCCTCGTGGAGCTTCAATCGAGAGTGCACATATAGCTGGATATACAAACGACAAGATATTTACTATATCGAGAGCTATTGATCCTAATTTGCTTTCGTTAAATAAAAAAGGTTTCTTGAATGGGCACACTCCATTTTCTGCTATGTTAGGATTTACATCTTTGTTGGTAGGCTATATTATGGGAATAACCAATATTGTCTTGTCAAATGAATCTAGTGCCAATGAGTCTAATATACAAGGTACTAATATAAATCATCAATACTCTAAAAGTCTTGAGTTTGAGTTAGACTTTTCTAATTACATAAAAAAATATATCTCTTGTGATATAAATTACTTTAGTCTTTTACGTCCATTCTCTGAGATAAAAATTGCACAGCTTTTCTCAAAGCACAAGAAATACTATAGTGTATTTAAAAGCTGTAATGTTGGTAGTAAAAAAGATATTTGGTGCGGTAATTGTCCTAAATGTATGTTTGTTTATATTATCATGTTACCTTTTATGGAACTATCTGATTTGAAAACAATTTTTGGGAAAGATATGCTTGATGATTACAACCTATTATCAATATTTCGTGGGCTAATTGGTATGGACCCAGTAAAACCTTTTGAATGTGTTGGAACTATTGAGGAAGTAAATCTTGCACTAAATCTTGCATATGATAGACATTACAAAGATTCTAATCTTCCTATTTTGCTTGATTACTATATAAAAAATTACACTGGTAACAAATATATAAATAGTACTTCATTGATTAGTTTTAATGAAAATAACATACCAGATAATCTATTAAGAATTGTAGGTGACTTACAACATGATTAATGCCATTGTTTCACATTTGCAAAATAAAAAAATTTTGATTCTAGGTTTTGGTAGAGAAGGACGTTCATCTTTCTCTTTTATAAAGAAATATTTAAATACTGCAAACGTTTGTATTGCTGATAAAAATAAGGTTGATATATCAACCGATGATAACGTACGTGTTATTAGTGATGAGGACTATCTTAACTCTTTAAATGAGTTTGACATAATACTAAAAAGTCCTGGCATATCTTTAAAAAATGTTGACGTTGACACAAGTAAAATATCTTCCCAGCTTGATCTTTTCTTGCGTTATAGTTCTATAACTACAATTGGAATTACAGGTACCAAAGGAAAAACTACAACATCTACGTTGATATACAATATTTTAAAAAAAGCAAACAAATCTTGCTTTTTACTTGGAAATATTGGTGTTCCAGTGTTTGAATGTCTTGAAAATATTACAAATGATTCTATCGCTGTTGTTGAAATGTCTTCACATCAACTTGAATTTATGACTCATTCACCCAATATAGCTATATTGACCAATTTATATCCAGAGCACCTGGATCACTATCTTAGCTATCAACATTATATAAATGCTAAGCTAAATATTTTTAAGTTTCAGAAAAACAATGCTTATTCCATATTTGGATTAGATCAACCTCAATATACTGCAAAGATAAAATCTTGTATATGCTCAAATGAAATAGCTATTAGCTTAAATCACGCAAAAAATGCTTCATTGTATCTAGACAAGAATTTTGTTATAACTACTCCTACATACAAATCAAACATATGTGTAAAAAATTTAAATAAACATCTTTTGGGCAATCATCATTTTTATGATATTATGTTTGCATTCGCTGCATGTAAAGCATTAAATATAGATGATAATTATATTATATTAAGCTTAAAAGAATTTGCAGGTATACCTCATCGTATGGAATACGTAGGGTGTTTTAATGGAATTCATTTTTATAATGATTCAATTGCTACAATACCTGCTGCAGTTATTAATGCTGTCAACACACTTAATAAAGTAAATACTTTAATTATTGGTGGTATGGATCGAGGAATAAGTTACACGGATTTTGCGCAATTTCTTATAGATTCTAACATTGAACACATAATTTGTTTATATGAAACTGGTAAAAAAATTGCCAAAATGATACTAAATACAGATCCTACCTTATCCTCTAGAGTATTTATAGTAGAAACGTTGACCGATGCTGTAGATATGGCATTTGCCAAAACAAAAAAAGATAGTATTTGTTTATTGTCTCCAGCAGCTGCGAGTTATGGATATTTTAAAAATTTTGAGGATAGAGGCAACACATTTAAAAAGTTAATACACGAACACATTTAAATCTAATAAAAAGAGCATTTAAATTAATGTGCTCTTTTTTTATTTTATTATTTTTAAATCAAAATTAGGTTTACATCATCATAAAAAAAATAAGCGCCCTCCCTTGACCTATGTCATTGCAGGGCGCATTAATATTTACTTTCTATCCTTTTAACCTAGCCAAAAAATCACTTGTAAATAAATTTTTATTTTTTTCAATATTTACTTTGTGTACAGCCTTACCTACTTCTGGATGTGACCCATCAAATACATCTAATACAAACACTAAATTTTCACCATCTACGTAAAAATTAACTTTGTTTAATATATCTGCATCTTTAAATTCTAAATTGGCACTAGTTGAACCAAAATCTGCTCTTACACTTTTGCTATCACCAGAATCATTTCTATAGCAAGCTACTACAAATTTTTGTATAACTCCATCTGGTCCTTTTAATATATCATTTAATGATAACTTCTCTCCTGTTGCCTTATTAAAAACTTCAGCACAAGCTTTGTATTGCATATTGCTTCCATTCATACCTTGTCTAGTAAGTACATTTCTTTCTCTTAACACCGATAGAATGTCATTCTTGTCACACTCAACAACATAGTCACTAACTGCATGATAATAATTACAATTCTTAAGTAATTTTTCTAGCTCTTTATACTCATCATTCAAAACTTTTTTAAAATGCGTATTTATCTTAGCCTCTCCATTTGTTGGACATCCTATATGTGGCACTTCTACAGAAAAACCTTGATTAGATGATCCCATCTTTACATCTCTTTTTGTGTATTTCTTAGATATGCCGTATAAACCACTTTTTTCCCAGCATATATTATCAAAAATCAAAAAGTATTTATCCCCAAGCTTTACTGTACTTAACTTATATCTGTAATTTAACTTAGCACCTCTTTTTGATACTAATTGCACATATGCATTGTTATCTTGTCTTTCTACTACAAACTTTATTTCCTCTCCATTAACTCCAATCTTAAAACTACCTGTGTAATCGTCATTTATTTTAAGAGTACTCAATCTTTTTATCAAATCCTCACTATAAATGCTACTAATGGAATTTCTATCTTCATATTTTATTATATTCATATTTTTCTTTAAACGATACTCACCAATATATATATCATCTAAAGTTTTCTGCTTTGCTCCTTCTTCATTGCACTCATGTAGGCAAATATCTCCTTTTTCCATAACAACTTCTTCTACTGATTTAATAGCTGAACTTGATCCTACAGAGCTTCCTCTTCTTGATCTTTTTGTCTTTTTCTTATCTTCTTGAACCGCTACATTTGATCCTGATTTATTTCCTTTTTTAGATTCTACATTATTAGTTTTTGCTGCATCCTGTGCCTTCTTAGCTTTCTTTGCTTCCCTAACGCTAGGAGAATAAAAATACTCCCATGGCTTCCAAGCAGTAATTCTAGACTTTAAAGACTCCTTACCTTCTGCAAATACATTTACTGATCCTATTGATACAATCGCAGCAACTACTACTGCAATCACTCTAAGATTTTTTTTCATAATAATACACCCTTCCTTATCTTACTGTATTCCCTTACTATCTAGTAATTTAAATACACTATATCCGTCTGTCACCATTCTCCAGCAGCTATTTCCTTTTTGAGCATCAACTATATTTTCATGCACACACAAATACTTATTTTGATTAGTTTCTTTTACCTCAACTAAAAACTTTTCATTTTGCATCTCCATATAAGTCTTACCATCTTCATTAATTAATCTAAAAGGAACTTCTTTTCCTTTACCACAAGCCACGTAGTAAATTCCAGTGCCATCCTTTCTTATTAACATCTTGCTTCCCAATTTACGACATACTCTTCCCCAATTACTAATATCAGTAACGTTGTCATCTATTTCAAAACAACCTACTGCAGATACTGTACCGTCATTATTGGCCTTTAACTCACCTTGAACCTTACCTTTACACTTATATAAAGATCCATCTACTTTGCTCACCGCAATCTTATAATCAACTGTACCCTCTAAATCTTTAACATTAACCAAACTGTACACATGATCATTTTCATCATTTTTCATATATCCACACAAATCGTATGTATATTCTTCATTATTAACTGCAGATCTAACTTTGTTTAGTGCCATTCTATCACTTAGCACATCACTAACATTAGCTTTACTTAGCACTGTATACAATCTGTCTTTTCTGTTTAGCATATAAACTTTCTCAAGATTCTTGTCTACAGCAACTATTTCATTACCTGATCTTTCTTGGAAAACGTAACACTCGTCACCTTCGATAATCGACTTATCTATAAATCTTATAGATTTTCCAACGTATTCTCTTGCAACTTCTTTTGTCAAAACTTCTTGGCCAAAATTGAAAACGTTCTGTAAGTTTTTCTTGAATTTACTTCTGTTCCCCGAAATATTAATTCTATGTTCCAAAACATCCGCATTCTTGTTCACTAATAGAACTACCCCTTTATCATCTACATAAAACTCAATATCTTTTGAAGTAATATTTGTGTTTTTACAACATTTTCTCATTGTATCTACCTTGAATTTTTCTACTTCCTTTGGTGTTCCTTTTAAAATATTGTTTAAAACTAGTTTATCTCCTGTATTCATGTCAAATACATCACATTTTACAGTAACATTTGACTTGTTTCTATGTATTGTCGCTATTGATAATACATCATTTGCATTATATGTCACAAAGAAACTATCTTCATACCTAACTTCCTTACCCATACGATTTAATAAATCCGATGGTAAAAGTTTTTTATATTCATCAAAAGATACTCTAGCGACATCTCTGTAATAATTATTTATTTTTTCTAAGCCTTCTTTATTTTGTGAATTTTCTACTTGAGGTACCTCTACACTGACACTTGCTAGAACTTTTCCTGAATTGTCTTTATGATTATAGACCTTTTTAATTGGAACTATTTTTAACCAATTCTCATTTTTGTAATTATCTCTTGTAAAAGTTAAACCATCCTTACTATTATGTACTTTTAGGCCTAACCCCTTCTCTATTGCGTCTAACGAAACATATGTTTTTCCATCTAAAATTTTAGGTGCAACATTAATTTTTTTCAAAACATTATCACTAATAACACTTTTTCTATCAATTTTGTAAACCGCACCTTTAAAATCCTTGGCAACTTTTATTTCCTTTGTTGATGCATACCATGACACATCATAATCCATAAATTCTACCACTTCTCTTAATGGAACTAACACTATGCCATTCTCTACTCTCTTCAATACATTAAGTGATTTCGTTTCTGATAATACAGTTGCATCTGCTGCAAATGCACTACTAACTCCTGACAAAAACACTACCATTGCACACAACAAATTTCCAAAAATTCTTTTCATAATCTTACCCCCTACTTACTTACCATTCTGCAACAGCTATATTATCACACTTTATTTAAAAAGTAAATACGCATTTTTTAACAAAATTGCAAAACAGGTTCGCAAAAACCCTTCCATCACATTTTTCATGTTCTTACCATCGAGAGTTTTTGCTAGTATGTAGTATAACTTTCTATCTACTTCTTCTTAAATATATGATCCTTATCTCCGTACTTTAAAATACCATTTATTTTATCTACTAACATAGAATAGGCCACATGGTTTAGCCCACCCTCTGGAATAATTATGTCTGCGTATTTTTTACTAGGTTCAACAAATGCTTCATGCATAGGTTTTACTGTACGCAAATACTGGTTTACAATACTGTCCACACTTCGTCCTCTTTGGTGAATATCCCTAGTGATTCTTCTCGCAAATCTAATATCAGAATCGGTATCAACGTAAACCTTTATATCCATAAGACTTAACAACTGCTTAAACTCAAATATCAAAATTCCTTCTAATATAATTACACTTCTTGGCTCTTCTAGTACAGTATCTTCTAATCTATTATTCTCAATAAAGGAGTATACTGGCCTTTGTATTGGTTTAAAATTTATCAAACTGTTTAGATGATCAGCCAAAAGATCAATATCGAACGCCGAAGGATGATCAAAATTTAGTTTTCTTCTCTCATCATGTGTCAAATGAGAAAACGACCTATAATAATGATCTTGGCATAACAATGTAACATCATTATAAAAATGCTCTTTAAGTTTTTTCGCAAGCGTCGTCTTACCTGAGCCTGATCCACCAGATATACCTATTACTACTGCTTTTTTCACAAAAAATGCCTCCCATGTATTAACTTTTTTATATCGCAAACCTCTATCTCGTGTGCAAACGCACCACACTCTAACAATCCTTATATCAAATTAGATTTTATCATATTATTAAGCTTAATTCAACTTAATTTGAAGACTTATTTTCACTATTTTTTTGTCAATTAATCTGAGGAGGTATTTTTTTATATCTTCTTATGTGCGCCACTAGTTTTAACAAACATACTTGATATACCTGCACTGACAGGGCCTAAAAGTGAGAATCCCAACACTATACACCAGTCACTTGCACTCATATATACCGTTTTAAATATACTCTGCAAATTAGGTATATAAACCACAATCAACATCATTGCCATAGATATAAATATTGATAAAAGTAAAAATTTATTATTCAACAAATTTATTTTTATAAAGCTCTTTTTCTCTGATTTACACTCTAAAACATGTATTAGTTGAGTAATGACTAATGTCATAAATGCTCCAGTCCTTGCTCTGTCTATATCATTCGTAATTGTTACTATAGTATAAAAAACTGCAAGTGTTGTAACTCCTATAATTAATCCTCTAACAAAAATCATTTTTAACAACCCATCCGAAAATATGTTTCTGCTATCTTTCTTTGGCGGACTGTTCATTATCCCCATCTCCATTGGTTCTAACCCCAACGCAATAGCAGGTAATCCATCTGTCGCTAAATTTACCCACAATATCTGTATTGGAACTAATGGAAATGGTAACCCTGCCAATATTGCAAGAAACATACTAAGTACTTCTCCAATATTACAAGCTAGCATGTATCGTATAAATTTTCGTATATTGCTATAAATCACTCTTCCTTCTTCTACTGCATGCACTATTGTAGAAAAATTGTCATCCATTAATATCATAGATGCTGCTTCCTTTGACACATCTGTCCCTGTTATACCCATTGATATGCCTATATCGGCCTCTTTTATTGCTGGAGCATCGTTTACTCCATCTCCCGTCATCGCAACAATTTCTCCTTTATTTTTTAGTGCACCAACTATCCTTAATTTATGTTTTGATGTTACTCTGGCAAATACTGCTATATGCTCTATTTTATTATCTAGTTCTTGTTCTGTAAGAGCATCCAACTCTTTACCTGATATCGCCAAATCATCTTTACCTAATATATTTACCTCTTTTGCTATTGCTATTGCCGTCTCTTTATTATCTCCAGTAATCATTATTGTTCGTATTCCAGCATTTCTACACTCATTCACCGCCTCAAGCACTCCTTCTCTTGGTGGATCCATCATTGCCATCAATGCTACAAATGTTAGATTCTTCTCATCTACACTGCCATCATAAGACTTACCATATGCAACCGCTATCACCCTTAGCGCATTGTTGGCCATCTTTTTATTCTCCATTAAAACCCTCGCCTTTATACTAGAAGTCAATGCTACCTCCTCTCCTTCTAATAATATCTTACTACTCTTATCTAATATTACTTCTGGGGCACCTTTAGTATATATCACATTGTCGTCGTATAAGACTGACATACATTTTCTTTCTGAACTAAATGGGATCTCTTTTATCCTATTCTTACTATTAATAAACGTATCATAATCATTTAAAAATTTTTGATACACTTTGATTAACGCAATCTCTGTTGCATCGCCTATTAATTCATTGTTGCTTATCCTTACATTATTGCACAACACTCCTATCTTTAGTGCTTTAGATAATTTATTTATATCTATCCCTTTTACGCCATCAACATTAATACTTTTATTGTTTATGTAAATACGTCTTACATCCATCATATTCTTTGTGATAGTCCCTGTCTTATCTGAACAAATAACCGTCGCACATCCTAACGTCTCAACTGATGGCAACTTTTTAACTAGTGCACTCTTTTTTACCATCCTAGATACACCTATTGCTAATGCTATTGTAACTACAGCTGGCAATCCTTCTGGCACTGCTGCAACTGCTAACGTTATACCTGATATTAACATATCCATCACTGGCTCTCCTCTTAGTATTCCTGTTAGCGCTACAACCAAACATATTCCTACGCATATTAACACTATAAATTTTCCTAAACTCTCTAGCCTCTTTTGTAATGGAGTAAAGTCATCTTCTACATTCTGTATCATATTTGCAATTTTACCCATACTAGTCTCCATTCCAACCTTGTCTACCACAACCTTACCACAACCATTTTTGACAAGTGTACCCATATATACCCTACATACATCCTTATTCTTGTCATTTTTAGCAACTATTTTTTGTACTGCACATGATTCTCCACTCAACAAAGATTCATCTACTTTTAAATCTGTTTCATCAATTATATATCCGTCGGCGGGAACTCTATCTCCAGCCTCCAACAATATTACATCTCCAACTACTACGTCTTGTGCATCAATAACAATAACTTTACCATCTCGTATAACTGTCCCGTGCGGTGATGCAAGCTTACCTAACTTTTCTATCGTTCGCTCAGTTCTAAATTCCTGTATAAATCCTAATATAGCATTCACCACAACGATACTTATTATAGTAACCCCTTCTAGTATATCCCCCATGAACAATGATATAGCTGTACTGGCTAACAATATCAATACCATAAAATCACCAAACTGATCTAAAAATATTTTTATGGGCGAGATTTTCTTCTTCATTTCAATCTTGTTCGCTCCATATCTATTGTAAGACATATAAACTTCTTTGCTCGTTAATCCGTCTATCTTATTTATCACTTTAGCTACACCCTCTTTTGCTTTGTTTTTTTTGACCTTGTCTTAGTATTATTCTTGTCTAACATCATTTATGACTAATTTTTCATTTAAGTTATGTAAACAAAATCATGTTATTATCATATAATTACTATAGATACTTTAAAGCTTAAGAGGTTATTATATGATTTTTAGTACATTACTTTTAGTTATTTCTCTAAACATTGATTCTTTAGGTGCAGGGCTTGTATACGGCATGCAAAGAAAATACATCCCTCGAATATATCAATACGCAATTTGCATATTGTCTATTATATACTCAGGTGCATCTTTGCTAGTCGGTCATTTTATGTCAAATAATTTAAGTTACAACTTTGGAAAATATTTAGGCATATGTATTCTTTTTTGTATGGGAATATATTCGCTGTTTCGAGCATTCGATACAAAAAACAACTCTTCTACAACAAAACTTAGCGAATCTAATAACGCTACTTTAAGTGAATCTTTGATATTAGGATTCGCATTGTCTCTCGATTCAATTGGCGCAGGAATAAGCTTTTGTTTACTTGGATGCGGTATTATGTTACTTCCCTTCGCTATAGGATTAGGTCAACTGCTTTTCTTAAATTGGGGACTTTTAATTGGCAATAAAATAAACAATAAAGATCAACCTAAATTGATTAATTCTAAAATTATGTCATCCATACCAGGAATAATATTGATTATATTAGCCTTACTACGATTAAAGTAGTGGCTTCCTAAATGGGCCACTACTTTAATCTCTTATCTAAACAAACGCACTTCTTATGCCATACAAAATTATACTAATTAAAAATGAACATAATGAACAAAATACCGCTATAGTAAGCATAGCTATCAAATACGAATTACACAAGAAATATACATTTGCTACACTAGTCATGTCTATATTAAACAATCTAATTACTATGTTTGCCAAAACTATAAGTATGTACATAGTTCCTATACCACTGGATGCACCTCTTAAATCCGCTTTACTCAAGGCCATATGCGATGATATAGACACGGCTAAATAGATAAATATCCAAAAGCTCACACTTCTTATGTTTTCCGCCGTAAACAAAACACTAAACAACTGTTCTATACTCTCTCTCAATAAAATCACTGCATCTAATGATATTTCACTTGGCCAACTAAATGATCTTACGGTAGTAATCATTTGATTGCACTCATTGGGTAATAACAAAGCCATAAGCAACATTATAACACCCGTACCACTTAATATAGGAGCTATCCCTATAAAAAAATTACCTATCTTTTGGTATACGCTACGTTTGTCGTATGAGTGGTTAACGTAACCCAATACGCCACTTTGTATATCAGGATTAAACAGACGCACCTCTCTTACCTTATGATGAAATACATAACATAACAAGGCATGTCCTAATTCATGTATTGGTGTACCTATCCAAGCAGTGATTAAAACACCTCCAAACCCTAATGCATACTGCATATACTGGCATATCCAACTTTTTAGTATACCTAATACCAATCCTACCACCACTATGCTTCCTATTAGACTTAACAATATCATAGCACAATCTACCAAAAAATCTCCTACAAACATAACTATATCAAACATAATATTTCTCCTTAATCTCTCATTACATTCTAATTTGAGGCCTGTGCATTGCAAAAAATAAACAAACCACACTTACTAACACTGCTGCGTATATAATATACGGCAAATATACACTTGCCGAATCGTTTTTCCCTATCTTATCTACTAAACAATATGTGCTAAAATGATTTGTTTTAAACACGCAATACTTCTGTCCGTCTATAGTAGTAAGCTCACTTTCATACATCACATCATCTCCAGAGATTACTCTTAAAACTGCCAAATCCTCCTGGTCAAAATCATCCTGTACAGGAATCATCACTGTAATATATCCATCAGGCTGTATTGGCTTAGAGTCGCCATCTAGCAGATCTACAATATATGCGTCTAATTTCTCTACTTGACTACGTACAGCCTCATCTAGATCCTCTAGTATTGCAGAAAACTCGGCATCTTCCTCTGCATGTATACCTGGTATAATCTGTCTAATTGCCATAACAGCATTTTCAGGAACTATACCCGCTTCTGCATGAAACCTAACTCCTGTTTCTTCATCAACAAAATTGAATTCTCCATTTGCCGCTATAACTGTCTGCATAAGTGTCAAGCAAACAATTGCACACATTAACATTAAAATCATCTGCTTGAATTTTCTCTTGAACATGTGTGAATCCTCCCTTTGTAAAAATTTATTTGCACAACTAAAATTTTACACATATCACCTACGTTAAATATTATCATATTTTGCACACATATACAACCTAATTTTCGTTAACTTTAGTAAGAACCTCTTCCCATTCTGTATATGTCGCATCCAATATTTTTCGTAGTTCTTGTTCCTTATCACTTAGTTTTTGAAGGCTTATATAATCTGACATAATATCAGGATTTCCCATCTCTTGTTCTACTTCACAAATCTGTTGTTCAATCTCCTCTATCTTTTTCTCACACTCTTGTATTTTTCTTGTTAACTTTTGTTTAAGACGTTTTTCTTCTTTTGCCATATTGTAGTCCTCTTTCGCCTTTGACACTTTAGACACCGATTTATCCTCTACACTAAGTGACAAATTGTTCTTATATTCCTTATAAAAAGAATAATTTCCCGAAACATCTATTACACCATTTTTAGTTAGTTCTATTACCCTTGTCGCAAGCTTATCTATAAAATATCTATCATGTGATACAATAAAAAGCGTTCCATCGTAGTTTAAAAGTACTTTTTCTAACACTTCTTTCGAATTTATATCTAAGTGATTTGTAGGCTCATCCAATAACAAAAAATTTGCCCCATTCAACATAATCTTACACAACACAACTCTACCTTTTTCTCCCCCACTTAAACTTGCAATATCTCTTTTTACGCTATCACCCTTGAATAAAAAACTTGCCAGTGCATTTCTTATTTCAGTTTCAGAGAACCCTTCAGTATCGTACAACACCTCTTTGTATACCGTATTCGTATCATTAAGTCCCTCAAGCTCTTGCGAATAATAGTCAACATCCACATTAGTTCCAATATTTATATCTCCTGATAACGGACTAACCTTGCCCAATATTATTTTAAACAATGTCGACTTACCTATGCCATTCTCTCCTAAAAGAAATACACGCTCACCACGAATTATATCAAACGCTACCTCCCTAAACAAATCCACACCCGGATATGCCATACTAACATTATGCACACTAAGTACTCTAGTACCACTAGTTCTCTTTGGTTTAAAACTAAAACCTACACTATCAGGTAGCCTGGATGGTTTATCTATTTTGACCATGCGATCTATAACCTTTTGTCTACTTTCGGCCGCAACTATATTACGCTGTCTATTCCACTGCTTCTGTTGCCTAATAAACGCCTCCATCTTGGCTATCTCTTTTTGTTGATTATCATGTTGTCTTTGTTGTATATCTCTATCTATTTCCTTCTTAGCTGCGTACGCACTATAATTCCCATCATATGTTATCACTGTAGAATTTTCTATCTCCATTATCTTATTGACTGTCTGATCTAAGAAAAATCTATCGTGAGATATTAATATTATACATCCATTGTAACTATTTATGAAACGCTCAAGCCACTCTACTGATTCTATATCTAGGTGGTTTGTCGGCTCATCTAACAGCAATATCCGAGGCTCTTGGTTTAACAATTTAGCAAGTCTTAACCTCGTTTTCTGTCCTCCACTTAATAGACTTACTTTTTTACTAAAATCATTTTCGCTAAAACCTAGCCCCTTTAGTATACCCTTAGCTCTACTAAAATACTCATAACCACCATCATCTTTAAATTGATTACTAACACTTGCATGTTTTTTTATTAAAGCATGTAATTTATCTTCATTTTTCTCAATCAACATTTCTTGCTCTAATTCCGAAAGCTTTCTCTCCATACTTATTAAATCTGCAAAACTTTCTAACACTTCCTCCAAAATAGTCTTCGAAGAATCCGATACAATTATCTGATCTAGATGCAATATACTCGTATTAGAAGCTACATCTATCTTTCCTAAGTCCGGTACGTAATCCCCCACAATCAACTTAAATAATGTAGTCTTCCCTGCACCATTTACTCCAACTAACCCCACTTTATCTCTATCACCTATCGCAAAACTTGTATTATTTAATATATATCTATCTCCAAATGAGAAACTAACATCAGTTGCTCTTATTGATATCACTACCCGCCACCTCTTTCTTGGTCGAAACTCTGACATCAATAATATTACAATTATTAAACAAAGTCAAATTTACTAAAAACCTAGTTGCGACATTAAATAACTCTTTTCTGTCTTTTTGTTTTGTGTATATTTTACCGGTACATATAAATGTATTGTTGCTTCTCCTGTATTGGCAACATCCTCCTCTGTTGCAATCTCTAAATATTGTATTGTTTTTCCATTTTGTTTCGCTTTCACTTCTTTTACCAACATAACAGGAACTTCCATAATATCTCTATAACTTCTAGATACCACCGTGCTATCATTTTTTACTTTTGTAGCATTCCCTGAGTAATACCCATGATCAGTTATAACTAAATTCCGGCATTCACTCGTTTGATTATATTCATCACTTGATATATATTCTCCTACACTGGCTTTACCCACTACCCCATTTGAACCAAACGCCATTTTAGTCCCTGCTAATGCCATAGCAACAGACTCTTCATTTTGATTAAACTTTACCTCTATCTCCCTTGTTATAGTTCCTACTTTACTATCTACGTCCTTATAAGTCTTTATATTATCTCCTGATTTTTTCAATTTTACATTAGTTGTACCGGGTATACCTATATTACGAATAAGCTTTATGCCCACTAGCTTATCGTCTTTTTGTGAACTTACATCATATTCGTATACATATTCATAATTTATACCAAGTTTACTAAGTATTGTACTTCCGCTACTGTCATATGCTCCAAACAAATCCACTAAGTATACATTTCTCTCTTCTGTATCATAATTTACATCATCACTTAAATCTGTTCCATTGTTCTTTGATACACGCTCATCTTTGGTTTTTACTGCTATAAGCTTTTTAGTATCTTTAATAATTCCATTAAAAGTGCTATTTGTTGAATCAATTAAAATTTCAAACTCATCTCTTTCGCCTAGTTTTTCTAATGTTATCTTTTCAATTATAACATTCTCATCTTCTTTTGCTTTTACAAATTCCCTTAGATCTTTTATACTGTTATTACTCTCTATTTCTTCTTCGTTTCCTTTTAATTTCAATTTAATTTTATATTTTCCAAGAAGCGATCCACTTATCTTTATAGATCCTATATTATCATTTTCTACCTCCATGGTAGCTTCATTTCCAACTATATCATTACTTTCAGTATCAATATTTTCTACATCTTTATTATCTTCTCCATCACCACCCTCTGTCTTTGTAGTAGCCACTTTATTCCGTAAATCTAAAACCTCGGAATCTCCTTTTATAAATTTTCCTGTATCTGCATCTACTCTAAAACATGACCATACATTCTCATGCGCTACTGCACCACTATTGTAGTTTATATCCTTATACAAAACTATACCATCAACGTTTTCAATACTTCGGCCCTTTGAATCTCTTTGCGTAGAAGCTCCGATTAATACTTTCATATCTTTATATTTTTCATAAAACTTAATTAATTTTTCAGTATCTTCAATTGTGTTATCATTGGTACTTTCTAATACTTTAGTCTCCTCTGCATTTAGTAAATCTGTCCTTATATTTTCAATCGGTCCTATTAATGTCTTAATTATTTTTCCTGTCGAATCATAAAATTTAGCAAAATATCTACCCTTTATTGCTATAGACTGTGGATAATAATCTCCTAAACTAATTTTTTCCCCTAATTTATTAAACTCTTTAAAAGTTCCTACACCATTTGGCTTAATATATAATACAGCAAATGGATTATATTCTACTTTCGGCTCCACTACAAATGCCCTTGTATTATCTTCATATGTCCTTCTACATATAGCTTTATTGTCATCTTCTTTGCTCTCGGTATTCTCTTTACTCTTAGTACTATCTGTATCTTTTTCCTTCTCTATAACCACCTTATTATTCCCATCATCCTCTTCAGTCCAACTCGGATCCAAATAGTACATATTCAAACTTTTCTCTAAATCCTCTACGACACACGGACCATCAATTACAATTCTCACGTCTCCTTTATCACTATATATTTTACCATTATTTTCTTCTGATAGAATACAATCTTTAACATTCGAGAATATAATCCTAGCATTAGGAGCCACTTCTAAGGATTTTATCTTTTCTATATTTGCATATTCTCTATCATATACCTCTCCTCTATAAAACTTCATATAATTTCCTGTGAAATTTTTCCCTGTATAAACAGTAACAGCTGTGTCCTCTGTAATTTGGGGCAATTCATGCACTTTAACTACATCTTCGTATCTTGCAATATAACCTTTTTCTTTACCTTTTTTGTACTCAAATTTAATTTTTCTAAATTCGTTATCGTCGTAAAACTTTACACACCCCTCATAAAAACTACTATCTGTTTTTTCATCTCCTGTTTCTTCTAATATGCTAGTTATACTCAAGCTTGAAAAATCATTAGTCCCGTGTGCTCCTTCTTCTCCTTTATCATGTAATCTCCAAAAATCTACTACACTTACAATCTTATTTTTTCCTCCTTTTATGCATATACGTTGCTCAGATGTTCCTTTCCCTGTATTCTCTTTTTCCCTTTTTAATCTGACTTCATAATTACCTACAATCATTATACTATTTACCATTGATCCAGTTTTAAACTCATCGCTTGAAACTAATGTTGGGGTTCTCCCATCTTTTTTATATTTTTCAAAATTTTCCTGAAAAACTAATGGATCTATATAACAATATGCGCCTTTTCCCATTCCATCTCTTCCTTTTGAATCATCTGGCCCATTAATTACGTTATATACATCTCTCATTAGATAAACTCCATCTCTTAAAGCTACTCTTTTTACTCGTATCTTTTTCATATTATATATTTTCACATTTTTTCTCTCATACGGATCCCCATCTACTTCATTTCCAGGTGTAGACCAACAATCTGTCTCATTATAGTCCCACATTTTACTGTACATACTATTAACGTTATAATCATCAACTATATACCCATCTGTAACTGCCGAATTAATTGAATATTTTCCTTTTGGATCCTCATCATAATTCTTACCTACTAGCCTTAATGGGCCCAATATCCTTGTTTCATTGGTTCCATCAATTAATATCGCTTCATATCCTGGTGCCAAATCAAAAACTACTATGTCTTTAGAATTAAGATTATCAGCAACTTCATTATTTTTTCCTATGTTAATATATTCATCTATGTATAACCAAGATTTATCTTTATATACTAATTTAAGGCCTGTGTTATTAGGCTCTTTCCTGCTTATAGTCCTATTTGGAATATTATATTTATCTTCTAAAAAATCTAAAGTTATATTATCTTCTGATGCCGGTATATTATTTTTTATAACCCCATTCTCCAACCAATCTGCATAGGATATTGTTCTTTTGTACACTTTAAATCCAACAATACCCAATAGGATGGTACAAACCGTTACCATACACACTTTTGCCATATAAGAAGATTTTTTTACCATTGAATTCACTCCTTCAACATAAAGCGACTTATTGGTTTTACGTTATTATACACATTTATCAAGTAAATTATCGGTATTATTATTATTTTTTTTTACAATTAAAGGCTGACACACCCATTATACATTGAGCGTGTCACAGGATAGGTATTGATTTTTTTACTTTAACAACATCTTTTCACAAAGATCTCTTATACTACAATTACTACACTTCGGATTCCTTGCCTTACACACTGCTCTTCCATGCGAAACCATCAAATGGCAAAAAAGTAATTGATCTTTAGGTTCTATTATGTTTTTTAAGTCGCACTCTATTTTTGTTGCACTCGTTTTATCTGTAAGCCCCAACTTAGTCGTAATTCGCATACAATGTGTATCCACTACGACCGCACTTTCATTGTACACTTCACCAAGTATTAGATTTGCGGTCTTTCTACCTACTCCTGGCAATGTCAATAAATCTTCCATATTATCGGGCACTTTTGCGTCAAAATCACTAATCATCTTGTTGCATGCATCAATAATATTTCTAGCTTTATTTCTGTAAAACCCAGTTGGTTTTATATCAATCTCTAACTCCTTAACATCTGCTTTTGCAAAATCATATATATCTTTGTATTTTCTAAATAACTCTTTTGTAACTATGTTCACACGTGCGTCTGTGCACTGCGCTGCAAGACAAGTTGCAACCAAAAGCTCAAGCGGCGTATTATACTCCAATGTACACTTAGCATCTCCATACTCTTTTGTCAATACTTTAAGTATCTCTTTAACTTTTTCTTTTCTTTTCACTTTTCTAACTACCCTTCTCTATAATTCTTTTTTCCTTCTATTCTTGGCTAAATTAAATTGATACTTTCTCTAAAATCTTGATGTAATTCATTATCCATCTGCCTACAATCAGAAAAATTTATAGGCTTACGAACATCTTCAGCAAAAAGCTTATATATACCTTTATAACTAGCCGTGGTCTTAGTCCAAGAAAAATTTTTCTTTAGCGCACGAACCACCATAGAATACCATTTATCTTTATCTTCATAGTCAACAATTGCACTAGCTAATGCCTCCATCATATTAGATTTCGAAAATCTTTCAAAAATATACCCATACCCTTTTTCATCTTTTCTTACATCTACTATGACATCTCTTAGGCTACCAACACCCGTTGCTACTGGAACCACTCCATACCTTAACGCTATTAATTCATTTTTGCCACAAGGATTCATTCTATATGGTGCTAAAAATATGTCACTTGCTGCAAATATTTGTCTTATTAATTCATCGTCTTCCCCTATTAACGCAAAAATCTGATATTTATATTTGGACATAGCAAACTTTATTGAATATTCATACACCGCAGTCCCCACACCCACTATCACTAATTGCACATCGTTTTTTAATATATCATCCATAGACTCTAGCAATATCTCTACACCTTTTTCTTCCGTTAAAGGCGCAATAAACGCTATCATAGGCACATCTTTTCGCGGAAGGTTTAGCTTATCCTGCAAAAAATATTTATTAGCAAGCTTCGACCTACAACTAATATAGTCATAATTCTTGTGTAAAACCTTGTCTGTCCTTGGATTAAATTCTCTCTGATCTATTCCATTTAGCACACCCAAAACATCGGCTCCTCTAGATCTTAGCACTCCATCTAATCCATTGCCATATGCTCTCTCCTTTATTTCTTGCGCATATGTTTCGCTTACCGTAGTTACAATATCTGAATATGTAATACCCATTTTTGCATAATTTAACATATTATAATACTCAGCCTTATCAAAACTAAATGCAGTATCGTTAACGCCCATCAATCTCAAAAATCCTTTGGAGCAAATTCCCTGACACGTTAAATCATGTATCGTGTACACTAATGCTATTTTTTTATAAAATGCATCATCTCTCTTATTCTCATTAATTATCATACTAACAGGCGCTGTACTCCAGTCATTTAGATGTATTACACAAGGCCTAAAATCTATATGTTTTATCATCTTGACAACTGCATTTGAAAAAAATGCAAATCTCTCGCAATCATCCTCATATGCATACATAAAGTCTCTACCGAAATATTGATAATTTTCTACAAAATAAACCTCTACTCGGCCTATAAGAGTCTTCTTTATAATACATGTCTCCTGTCTATTAGCCATGTCAACACTAAAATCACACACATATTGCAATTTTTTTATATCGGCGTTCTTATACTTAGGCATTACTACCCTAACCTCAACATCCTGATTAGCCAAATGCCTAGTTAGATCATACGAAAAATTAGCCATATCCTTTGTCCTAACAAAGGGATACATCTCTGATGTCACAAATAAAATTTTCATGTCTTCCCCTTTCGATACTCCATTATCTAGTTAGAGATGCTATGTGAAACTTACCACATAGCATCTATTTTACTACGAACTCGTACCTACATCTTCTCCTAACTTCACTCTCACAGTCTTTGCTTTTCCATCTTTTGTTTTATATATCTTAAGCGTCACCTCATCCCCCGCTTTATATTTTTCTTTCTGAGCATTCAATTCATTAATATTCTTAACTGCTACTCCATTAAATTCTGTAATTACATCTCCCACTTCGACACCAGCTTTGTAGGCTGCGCTCAATAAATCTACACTATAAACATAAACCCCTGCTGGCATACCATATCTTTTTGCTAAAGACTCTGTGTACCTTGGATCAATTGTTATACCAAGCAATGGTCTTCCCTTAACATACTTATATTCAACTAAGTTGTCTGCTATCTCCTTTGCAGTATTAGATGGAACTGCAAAACTTAGTCCTTCTATTCCTGAGTCCACAAGTTTTAGAGTATTTATTCCTATCACTTCGCCCTTTGAATTAACAAGCGCTCCTCCACTATTACCTGAATTGATTGCTGCATCTGTTTGTATCAACTTAAATTGTCTTCCATCTTCGCTCTGAATTGTCCTATTAAGTCCGCTTATTATTCCCGATGTAACAGTTCCCATAAACTCTATACTATACGGATTACCTATCGCAACAGCAATCTCTCCTACTCTTAATTCATCTGAATTACCAAAAGTTGCAGCTACAAGCCCTGTCTTTTCTATTTTTATAACGGCCAAATCTGTCTTGGAATCTCTTCCTATAACCTTTGCTTCATAAGTTTTATTATCACTCGACGAGGGCAATATAACCTCTATCTTACAGCCCTTCGCCAAGTTATTCGTATTGCTTTCTAACGCACTTTCTATAACATGATTGTTAGTTAAAATGTATCCATCTTCTCTAAAAACTATTCCTGATCCATGACCTTTAGCTTCCGTAATACCAAATAAAAAATCTCTCGTAAGAATTGTCTCTTTTATACATACAATAGACGGGCTAACCTTTTCGGCTATCTCAGCTACTAGCTCATCTGATTTATTTTCTATTGTAACCATCTTATGCGTTGTAAATACTTCCTTAGACTTTGAGTCAATACTACCATTATTAAAATATGATACCACAAGCAAAAATCCACCACAAACACTGGCCGACACTAGCAAACTTACTAGCATTGAAATAATAATAGTCTTAAATATACTTTTTTCACTTTTCAATTTTATTTCATCTTCTTCCTTTTCTTCCTCAAATATATCTTCCTTTAAATCTTTAGCCCCTGACATATAGCTCATATAATCAAATTCACTACCATATGAACAATGCTTTTTGAAATTTTCATCTTTCTCGTGTCCTTCATTAATATAACGGCTATTATCACCCACTACTACATCCTTTTCTTCTCTGCCATCATCTGAAACTTCATATAAATCATCTGTTGCACTACCGTATTCATTGCCATTTGGATTGGAGTACAATTCATCAACAACATTGCTATACTCTTCTTCCTTTTTATCACATGCATTATTATCTTTGCCTTGCTCCTTGCTATATATATCATCAGCTACATCATTTGTCAAATCACTAGCCTCACTGTCACATAAATTATTCTCGTCATCACGTATCTTCATTTCATCATCGAACTCATTTGTCATAACATGCACTCCTCTCTAATGCTTGATAATTCCCCCTAATTCCTATTCTATCAAATTCTTATTTAAATTACAACCTATAATATTGGTAATACAGCATCTTACAAAACAAGATAAGAAACCTTTTACCAAAAGCAAAAAACTTCTACCTAATTTACATCTCTCGTCCATTTCGTTCCATGTTTTCACGAGGTATATCATTCATATTTATTCTTTGTGGATGCCTAATCTGTTGTAAATTTCTTACTCTGCCTAGCTGTCGAGTGTTAAACACTACCTCTCGTATTATATTTTGCATCTGTAAATTCCTAATTCTCCATGTTAACGCACTAAAGTTAATACTTACTTTCCACGATTTCTGTATTTTTTCCTTTTCTGTCCCTCTCCTCTCCCCTAAGATTTTTATTATACGCAATATATCTTTTTTTTGAGCTAACTCTAATTTTATCCTTTTATATTTTTCTTTTTTATGTGAAGATTTTTCTCCTGGCACCTCTTCTTCCCTTTTTCTTTTACCAAACAAATATTGAATCCCATGTGAATGTTCTTTCCCTTTTGCTAAATCTACAGCCGTCTGTCCATCATTATTTTTTTCTTCAATGTTGACACCATTATCTTTAAACCAACGAGCCCAAGATAATCCTCTTTTATAATTCCCCTCTTTAATGAAATGCATTAAAATCGTCCATCCATTTTCATCTTTATTATTTATATCTAGCTTTCCACATTTTACCAATAATTTCATCATATTTAATGAGCCTTGTTTTGCTGCGTATATAAGTAATTTTTCCAAATTTACCTTTTTAGTACCTTTTACCAAACTATCTATAATACTTTTTGCTTCTCCATCTACTGCATATTCAAGTAGACTTTTACCATTATTATCTAAACTACTAATCTTTTGCCCCTTATCTACCAAAGCTTTCATTACTTTTGAACCATATCCATTACGTGCAGCGTACATAAGAAGTGTTCTACCATAAATATCAGTCTTGTCTATTTTCTGTTCTTGTTTTATTAATTTTAAAATTTTATAAACATCCTGCTTTGCATCCATTGCACACATTAATACTGTTTTTTGATATTTGTTAGAAGGATCATGCCTATTCATTAATTTATTAAACACTCTAAACATAGAATCATCGAACCAATACATTCTGCTCATTTTTTGAAAAAGTGATTCTCCTCTATTATCTTCCACATACATATCTGCTTTAGCATCCAATAACATATCTATAATACGTTTAACACATTCTTCTTCATCTCTGTTAAAAACATTCCCTGATAAAAATAATAATTCTGTTCTTCCATCTTTGTCCACCTTATTTACATCAGCTTTAGCATCTATTAACATTTTTATTACTTTCTCATGTCTATACCTTACCGCGGTCATTAATGCTGTATATCCATCATTATTCTGTTCATTTATCAAACTTACATCACGAGATATTAACTCTTTTACAATTTCATCTCTATCATCCAATTTATCTTGTGAAATAGCATACATTAATATTGTATTACCTTCACTGTCTTTTTCTTGTATTGATTCTCCCTTATTTAATAATTCTTTAAACACATCAATAGGTACATTATACAAAATCGCATGCATAAGATGAGTTCTTATTATATTACTATTTGATCTGTCCTCTTTATCCAAATAATCTTGCAACATATTTAATGCACTGATATTTTGGGTAAATATCTCCCTTACTGATCTATGTGATAATGCACTCTCTAATTTAGCACCCTTCTCTACTAGAAACTCTATTCCTTCTATTGGATAACCTTCTTTAATTGCATAACCAAGAGGAGTTATTTTATCTTTATCAAATTTATTGATTGCTGCCTTTTTCTTCAATAAATTTTTTATAACTTCTATTGGTTCTTTCATAATTAGCGCATACATTAACGCTGTCCTTCCCTTATTATCCGTTGCATCCACATCCACTTCTTTATTTATAAAATAGTTTACTATGTCCTCGGATGCTCCACTACATATTGCTTGCATCAAAGCTGTTTGTTTTGTTCTTTCATCTACTACATGTATATCTAAACCTTTATCTACTAATTTCTTTATTATTTTTAATGATACTTTTCCCAAAAATACACTCTTAAATATTACTTTTTTAAAATTTATCTTTTCCATATCAAGTCTCGATTCTATGAGTGTATTTATTACTCTTTCAGGTGCTCCAACTTCAATAGCATAACTTAACAACAACCTATAATTATCGCATAAATCTTGTGTTATATCCGATTTCTCAAACAATTTTCTTGATATATCTTTAGGTACATCCAAATCATAAGCGTATAAAAGTGCTGTTTTGCCATATTCATCTCTAATATTTACATCCACTCCTCTATCTATTAGAGCACCTACGATGTTATACATTTTGTTTATAATAGCATAATGTAGCACTGACTGTCCTTTTTCCATTTTAATATTTAACTCTACATCATTTTCTATTAACCAGTTTGCTATATCTTTAGATCCTCTGCTAATAGCATATACCAGCATTGATCTTACTCTATAAAAATCTCTTTTGTAAGCTTTCATATACTCCTTTAAAAATTGTATCTTCTCTTGATCTTTACCCAAACATATAGTAACAGATACTCTTGTATCATTGTCCACATTAAACTTATCTATATTTTCTATTTTTACCCTGCCTTTTGCCTTTAATAAATACTCTATTGCAATTTGGCTTTGCTTTTCTATAAGTTTTTGCAAGACCTCCTGACTTAGTATTTCATAATTTTTAGTATAGCTAATACCATCTATAACAATCTTTACAAAGTTTTCATTATCTATTTTCTCTATAAATGTCTGATTAAATTTATAAATCTCCTCACTAGTCCTCATATCATGTATAATAAAACCAATTTCTTTAGGGGTAGGTAAATATTCTTTTTCACTTAGCACCTTTTTAACAAAACCACTATCTCTAATTATCTCTTTTAATGCAGCATATCTTGGTTCATAATCATGGTCTTCCTTTGTCACGTACCTACTCAAAAAAAACACTACATCTCCTACTTGATCTAACAATTTATTTTTCGTGATATATTGGTTTCCCCAAATTACCAGATACTCAAACATTTTTCTATTGTTCTGAAATTCATTGTGAAAAATCTCAATTGCCTCAGCGTATACAATTTTAAATATATTTATTGAACCTATATAATTTAAAAAAAGCCATTTTATCCTAGCCTTATCAATATCAGTTTGAAATGTATCTTTTGAATCTATATCCGGAATATTAAAGTTATATATCTCATTTAACACCTCAGTACATAAAGCTTTATAGTGTGGATTCTCTGTATTTATCTTTAATCTTTCCATAAAAAAACAATTTATTGCTTTCCTTGCTACATTGACACGTGCTTTATAAAATACATTCTTTAGTACTCTTTTTAGTTGATTTTGTTCATCATCTATTTTAACTATATGATTAAATTTTTTTGAAATATCATCACCAAAATTAGTTAGAAGTGTTACTACCATATTCTTGCATCCCGACATACAAACCTTATTAGCGTCAGCTATCATCTTAAGACTACCCTGTACCATATCTGGCTCTAGTTTTGAATTACTTAAAACTTCTGCTATTATTCTTAGTCCTCTTAGTATGTTTCCATAACTTCTTTTTACATCCTGGCAAGTTGCAGTAAGATTACTTATATCTCTTTTCCTTTCTATTAATTTATCCACTAATCCTCTTATATTTTCCTTTATTTTTTCAGCACTATCTTGTACGGTTTTTAAATATTCTTGTGCTATTTTAGCTTGTGCTATTTTATCTTGGGTTGCCAGTAATATATCTTTTGTTCTTGCTAATTCTCTATCTTCATACTCCACCTTATTTATACTTTCTAACACATCTTGCATTCCCCCATTTGATAGAGCTATATCCTCTAACGTTATTTCAATATTCAATAAATCTTCTAAGTTTTCATTAAATTTTTTCTCTAATTTTTCGTTTCTGTCCACGAAACTCACTTTCCTTTCTTAAATCTTACTTCTTTTGTCTTAAATATATTTTCAGATTCATATTCATAATTTTAGATTTTTTATTATATAACATTTGACATGAATTTGCAACGGTTCGTATTTCGTACCATCATGTTTCATTCACTAATAATCACAAATAGCCAATCAAGATTTGATCTCAAACCCCGATTGACTATACGGTACCCACTCAAATAATCACAAATCATACTTTTCTTTGATTTTAACTAGCTCTTCTATCGCCAACATCGCTATCTTCTGATTTTTTATTTTTTTATCTTTTATCTTCTCTTTTAGTTGATCCATTAATCCAAAATTAATATTCATTGGTTGAAAATTTTTAATCGTATTATTTGATACGTATAAGGCCAACGCTCCTATTGCTGTAGTCTTAGGAAAAACTATCTTATCTTTATCTCGATATTTCCTTGCAATATTAATACCCGCTACAAGTCCTGATGATGCTGATTCTATATAACCTTCTACTCCTGTTATTTGCCCTGCGAAAAATATATTTTCCCTATCCCTTAATGAATACACATCACTAAGAAGTTTGGGCGAATTTATAAATGTATTTCTGTGCATAACTCCGTACCTCGCGTACTTAGCATTTTTTAGAGCCGGGATTAAACCAAATACTCTTTTTTGCTCTCCCCATTTTAGCCTTGTTTGAAAACCCACTATATTGTACAGCGTTTTATCACTATTATCTTGTCTTAACTGAACCACCGCATAATCCTCCGCTCCAGTTCTCGGGTTAATTAACCCCACTGGTTTTAGTGGTCCAAACCTTATTGTGTCATACCCCCTTTTGGCCATTGTCTCTATTGGCATACACCCTTCAAATACAACTTCCTTCTCAAAATGCTTTACTTCGGCAAGTTCTGCATGGATTAAATTATTTACAAATTCATCGTATTCTTGTTTATTCATAGAACAATTTATGTAATCATCACTGCCCTTATTATACCTTGATGCCTTAAACGCCTTCTCTTGATCTACACTATCTAAATATACGATAGGTGCTGCCGCGTCAAAAAAATGTAAATAATCTTCACCTAGTATCTTTTTTAAACCATCAAATAATTTTTCTGACGTTAATGGCCCCGTCGCTACAACAACATACTCATCTAAATCGATATCACATACCTCTTGATGCACAATCTCTATGTTGGGATGATTACGTATCTTGTCCGTAATATAATCCGAAAATTTATCCCTATCAACAGCCAATGCACCACCTGCTGGAACCTTTGTATTGTCCGCTGCCTCCATTATTATAGAATTTAACATTCTCATTTCTTCTTTTAGTAATCCTACCGCATTCTCTAATTGATTAGATCTTAGAGAATTACTGCAAACAAGCTCAGCAAATGTCTCCCTATGATGTGCGGGAGACTTCTTATTAGGCTTCATTTCATATAGTTTAACAAATATACCTCGGTTAGCTATCTGCCAAGCTGCTTCACATCCTGCAAGCCCTGCACCTATCACTTTTACACAATCTTTCATTAAATTTTTGCCCCTCTCAAAACTATTACTTATCACTCTCTCTCATAAAATCACATTCCTCGTTCGCACATCTAACTATCTTCTTCTTTGATGTGCTATGCTCTAGCATAAATGATTGGCACTTAGGACACTTTTCTTTTGAAATACTATCCCACGTCATAAAATCACATTTAGGATTATTCTCACATCCCAAATATTTTCTACCTTTTTTAGTCTTCTTAACAAGAATCTTTCCACCACACTTTAGGCAATTCGCTCCCGCTTCTACAACTATAGCTTTTATATTCCTGCATTCCGGGAACCCTGGACAAGCTAAAAACTTTCCATATCTACTTATCTTTTCAACCATGTTCCTTCCGCACTTATCACATATAACATCCGTCACAACCTGCGGCAATGCAACTTTTTCTAAATGCTCTTCCGCGCTATTTAGATCTTTTTCAAATGCAGGATAAAAACTTCTTATTACATCCTTCCATTCTCTGCTACCTGTTTCCACATCATCTAAGTTTTCTTCCATATTGGCCGTAAACTTGCAATCTACTATATCTTTAAAATATTTCTTCATAATCTCGTTTACTATATTACCTAAAAATGTTGGTTTTATCGCCTTTTTTTCTTTTTCTATATATCCTCTAGCCAAAATAGTACTTATTGTTGGTGCATATGTGCTAGGTCTTCCAATTCCCTTCTCTTCCAAGAATTTTACTAAAGAAGCCTCTGTAAACCTTGGCGGTGGTTCAGTAAAGTGCTGTTTTGACTCTATCTTACTCTGTTTTACAATTTCACCTTCCTCCAACATAGGCACTTTCATTTCCTCATCATCTTTCTCCTTATCATCATTACCTTCAATATACAATGCCATAAATCCATCAAAAGAAATTTTTGATCCATTAGCCTTAAATCTATATTCACCAACATCAAAATCAGCAGCAATAACATCATAAACTGCTTGTTCCATCTGGCTTGCTATAAATCTCTCCCACACAAGTTTATATAGTTTATACTGTTCCTTGGTCAATGAATCTTTTATTGTATCTGGATGAAATGAGACATATGTAGGTCTTATTGCCTCATGTGCATCTTGAGACGTATTTTTGTTCTTATATATTCTAGGCGATTTAGGTAAATATTTCTCACCATACTTACTTTTTATGTAATCCCTTGCTTCTTTTTGTGCATCGGTAGATATTCTGGTTGAGTCTGTACGTATGTACGTAACCAAACCTACGGCACCTTTTCCTTTTATATCTATCCCTTCATATAATTGTTGCGCAACACTCATCGTTTTTTTCGTAGAAAATCCAAGTTTTCTCGATGCCTCCTGCTGCATAGTACTTGTTATAAATGGAGCTGATGGATTTTTCTTTTTCGTACCTAGCTTTACTTTTGTCACAACAAAATCCTTGTTTTTTATAAATGACACTATTTTATCAACCAAAGATTTATCATCTAAACTGATCTTACCTTTTTTATCTCCGTAAAACATTGCCTCAAACTTGGTCTTGTCCCCGTCTTTATGTAAGATTGCTTTTATTGACCAATACTCTTTCGCAACAAAATTTTCTATTTCAGTTTCTCTATCACATATAATCTTAGTCGCCACAGATTGAACTCTACCTGCACTTAGACCTTTTTTTACTCTTTTCCAAAGTATTGGACTTATTTTGTATCCCACTACTCTATCCAAAACTCTTCTCGCCTGTTGTGCATCTACAAGCTTTAGATCTATTTTTTTCGGATTTTTTATTGCATCTTTAACAGCATTCTTCGTTATTTCGTTGAAGGTTATTCTACACTCCTCATCAACCGGTATGCCCAATATATGTGATAGATGCCAAGATATGGCCTCTCCCTCTCTATCCGGGTCGGTTGCCAGATAAATTCTATCATGAGCCTTAGCCGACTTTTTTAGCTTCTTTATTAAATCACCCTTGCCTCGTATATTAATATACTTAGGCTCAAAGTCATTCTCCAAATCCACTCCAAGCTGACTCTTAGGCAAATCTCTTATATGCCCCATAGAAGCTTCAACTTTATAATTTTTCCCCAAAAACTTTCCTATCGTCTTCGCCTTAGCTGGTGACTCAACTATAACCAAAACTTTTACCATTATATGTTTCCTCCACGCTTATTAATATTATTAAAGAACTCTATAAACATTTTTATCATCTTTTCTTATCATACCTCTTAACTCAAGCACCAAAAGACTTGCGTTAATACTTTTTAACTCCATACTAGTATACTTAACCATTTCATCTACACACATATTCTTTTCTTTTAAACATTCTATTATACTTTTCTCTAATTCGTTCAAATTTTTATATTTATTACTATTTTCTGATATTTTTTTTACAGCTATATAACCAATATCCTCCAATATATCCCTGGCACAAGTTACAAGTTTTGCTCCTTCTTTTATTAACGTATTCGTTCCCTCACTATTTTTATACCCTATATTGCCCGGAATTGCAAATACATCTCTACCCTGTTCTAGCGCAAAATCAGCCGTAATTAAAGATCCACTTTTTATTCCTGCCTCTACCACAAGTATTCCCCTGCTTAAGCCACTTATTATTCTATTTCTTGCAGGAAAATTATACGGCGAAGGCTTAGTCTTCGGCAAATACTCTGTTATGACCATTCCATCTTTTTGTATATTTTCAAACAATTCTTTATTCTCATACGGATACACTACGTCCAATCCACTTCCTAACACCGCAATAGTTCTTCCTCCATTTTTCAGTGCGCCCTTGTGTGCGTATGTATCTATTCCTCGAGCTAGCCCACTTATCACTGTAACACCACACTGGGATATATTATCTCCCATATCATAAGCTATATTTAATCCGTACTGAGTAGCCCTTCTTGCTCCAACTATTCCAATTCCTACATCATCTTTTTTTATTTTACCCTTTATATACAACACAATAGGCGGATCATATATATTCTTAAGTAACTTTGGATATGCTTCATCATCCAATGTTATTATTTTTATATCATTTTTGTATACATTCTCCAAATGAACTTTAGCCTGTTCCCTATAATCCCTATTAATCAACGCATCTATATTCTTTGAAGTAAGATAAGAAAGTTCTCTTAATTGTAATACATCTGCGTAAAAAATTTTGTATGGACTACCAAATTCATCTATCAACTTTTTCTTCTTGAGTACACCTATATGTGGCAACGAACTAAGCCATACCCAATAAAAATTTTCTTTCATAGCATCATCCTCATATTTTTCAAATTTTTTTGCGTTTTATTTTACCATATAAATTCAAAAAATGCAAAAAAATGTAATAAAAAATCATATTTTCTGTCGTTCTATTCCTTTATCCTTTTTTATATCAACTTTATCTATCGGAACTGTTTTTTTCCGCAACAGATTAATCATATCTTTATTATCAATTTCCTGCGCCATATCCAACGCGGTTTTTCCATTTTTATTTTTCTTTAAAACATCTGCACCTTCTACTAATAACAACTTAACAAAACCTATATTGTCACTGCAACATGCAATCATTAATGCAGTAATTCCTCTGTAATTTTCTTTATTTATATCTGCACCATTATCTATAAGCAACTTTGCAATACGAATATTGGTAATATTTTCAGTAGACGAACAAATATCTTTTAGGGGCGTATTAGCGTATTTATCCACACAATTAACGTCCACTCCTAACGAAATTAACACTTTAACCAAACTAATATTACTTCTTCTTAAAGCATACATTAGCGGGCTCAAACTCCCCTCCCCTTCCATGTTGCTGTTTAAATCCTTCTTATCAAGCACTGCTTCCAACACAATTTTCGCTACATTTTCGCTAATACCGTAGTCATCTATAAATTTTACCGCACTCAATCCTTGCATGTATTTTTCATTAAGCCTAGCCTTTTTACTAAGTAATAACCTAACAACCTCTTCATTTTCTCCAAGGCACGCTACCATAAGTGCAGTATCTCCACTAGGGGTAGCGATATTTACATCTACTCCAAACTCTAACATATTTTTTGTTAATTCAAAATTTCCATTACTTAATGTTTTAAAAAATAATTTCTTAGTATCTATTTTTTCAAAATTGATACAACTTAGTACATTGTTATCGGTAATTCTAGATACCACATCCATAAGACCATTCTCATCTTTAAACGACATATTTTCTACATCAGTCTTTATTTCACTAAAATCAATATCACTAAATTTTAAAAAATTACCGCTATTGTTACTAACCAAAAATGCTTCTTTTATTTTTTCTTTATTCTTCTTTAATATATCACTTAAACTCTTTAATATCTTTTTCTTTCCTCTCATAAATTCGCTAGTTAATAATTCATAATTCTTTCTATCACGTACACTTAAAATATATTTATAATTAACAAAAGATTTAACATCCACAACTTCTCCATAGCTTTTCTCAAATATCTCATCTAACTCACTTTTATAAGGAAGACACTCAACTCCCTTTCGATAAAACTCAAAGAATTTTTCACTATGTTCCTTTTCTGGTACAGCATTTGCATATCTTGCATATGCTTCACTATAAGTTAACTTTAACTCTCTTACAGCTGCAGGAAAATATTCCTCCAACAAATTCAAAAAATACACTGCTTTATCTAACTCTATAGACTCAATTTTATAAATAGCATATTTGTCCAACCAATTTTTATCCATCACATACAAAATTTTATACAGCCTTTCCATAGAACGATTTTTAGCAAGCAACAAAAAATTCTCATAGCATCCCCACAACGTTCTAGATGATACGTATTTTAATCTAGACTTAATATCAATCTCTTTGAATATATTAAAGAATGACTTTTCAAAGAAACCCTCTTTTAACATATACTTTTCCTTAAGTTTGATTACTTTTTCATTAAATTTCCTATTATACGTATACTCTGCCCACTCATCATCCATTTTATCTTCTTGTAGTAAATCACTTACTTCAACACCTATTTCCTCTAATTCCTTTTGTAAACACTTCTTTTCAAAAGATTCTAGTAATTCCATTCCCTCCATTTTTCTTCTGATATGCTTATTTTTTAGCCTATTTATCTTCTTTAAAAATATCTTATTATAAATATATTCTTTCCACTTATCCTCTACAAAATTGATAAAATCTTCATCAAACTTTCCACTACTTTTAACAACATCTTTTAAATTATCCAAATACAATCTATGCATTTTTGCCTTGTCAAACACTCCTTCAGGTATTCTTTCATATTTTTTATATTTAGGATAAGCAATGCAAAGCGCACAATTTATAGCAGCCTCTAAATTCTTACACGCACAATTCCCTGTTTTTTGGTTCATAGCATTTACTCCATCAACACTATCTCCAGAAAGTTTTTCATATATCTCAAAAACTTTTAATTTTTTACTTTCTGTAAAAATCTCCATCAAATCTTCATATTTTTTATTTATACATTTTTGATATGTAAAAGCTCCTTTGGGCCTATATCCCTTGTTTACCAAAACACATTCACACTCTCCTTGGACTTTTGTAACAACTGCAAAAAACATATGCCCTTCCCTAGCCATTGGTGTACTCGCTAAAATAGGTACTATGACAAAACTTTTTGCATTGTTATCCTTTAAAGCCTTAAATTCTTCTTTGTACTCTCCATTAAAAATAATGTCGTACGAACGCTTAAATGATTCTTCGAACGTATCATAATCCTCATCTTTAGTATCCACATTTTCTAGTATAATACTAGCCAAATTACAATAAAGGGATTCCATATCTATTTTTTTAAGTCCTAGTCTATTATCTGCAAGACCCATAACCTGCATAATTTGATTCTCTATTCTATCACTTGTCATATCATCAACACATTTTTTTAAATTGTCTAAAAAATATACTCCACTTAAACCCTTCATAGGCTCTACTCCTCCTCCACCGTACACCAATCTAACAGCGCATCTGTAAATAATCAAATGCGCCATTACCTCTATAAATCTCAATAAATCTTCTATTTTTAGTGATAGCAGCACTCTTCTTTTTGTCTATAACTCTATTTTCGGCATTAATAATACTATACTTACCATTTTTTGCGATTCATCCCTCGCTCTCTAGAGATAATAGAACTCTCGCTAAATTATAGATATCTATATCTGCATATAAGGACGCGCTGCCGTTATATCCATATCCCTTTCTCCAACTCTTTCGATAATAGCGCTATCAACATTACCATCATCAATCACAACTTCAACTGTTATCACATCTTGTGCTTGCCTCTCTCGTTCTTGTCGTCGTATTGTACGTTGCCTTAATTTATTAACAACAACCTCAAACATCCTAATCGCCAGCAATGTAACCAAAGCTGCAACCGCAACTGCTCTAGCCTCATCCCAAAAAGTACCTTCCTCATCGCTTCTTTTAATCATAACATCATCCATCTTTAGTACTTTGGTATCTCCTTATACCTTTTTATTTTTTGCGTAGTTGTCTTTATAAATGCTGTATCTCTAATGGTAAATTCCTTTATGTGCTTATACAGAGGAATTTCTTTATTAATATTTTTTATAACATCACCTAAAAATTTCTTAATATCCTCTGCCGACACAACAACCGCCTTTAGACTTTCCTTAATTGCGTCTATATTAGGAAAAATTTGCGCATTAACTCTAACCTCACCAGTTTCCTCGTCACTCTTTCCAAATACCAATGATTCAAGCACATATGGACTACTATTAATTTTTGTCTCCAACTCTTCTGGGAATATATTCTTACCATTTTTAGTGACAATAACATTCTTGTTTCTTCCTGTTATATAATAGAACCCATCTTTATCCTTGTACCCCAAATCTCCTGTATAAAACCATCCATCTTTAAAACACGACTTATCTACCTCTCCATTTATCAGATACCCAAGCATTATATTAGGACCTTTTGCTAATATCTCACCTATTCCATCTTCATTCGGATTATTTATAGTAATATCTACACCCGGTATAGGTAATCCTATAGAACCATGTCTACACACACTGTCTCTATTTCCTATAAGAAGAGGCGCACATTCTGTTAAGCCATACCCTTGAAGCGTTTTTATACCTAAATCCCAAAAACACTTAGACACTTCAGGAGCAATTGCCGCAGCTCCGGTTATTATAAGCCTTAGGTTCCCCCCTAAAGTAGAATGAATTTTTCTAAATACTTTTCTTTTTATATCTATTTTAAAAACATCTCTTAGAACATTTGTTACACCAATTGCCACTTTCAAAAAAGTTGTCAATCCTTTTGTTTTCTTTGCCTGCTCCCATATTTTCTTATGCATATTTTCTAGGAGCAATGGCACTGTTATCAATATTGTTGGACCGTACTCCTTTAAATTTTTCTGTATGTATCTTAATCCATCATTAAAATATATTGTACTACCTCTGTACAATAATAAAATAAATCCTAAAGAAGCCTGATACGTATGATGCAAAGGCAATATCGAAACACTTGAATCTTCTTTTTTTACATCAACAGTAGTACATACTGACATTATGTCTTCACACACATTCTTCTGCGATAACATAACACCCTTAGCATTGTCCATAGTACCTGATGTAAACAATAATATACTCATCTCTTCGCTAGACACCTGTACCTCTTCAAATGATGTATCTCCTCTCTCAATCAAGCCTTCTCCCTTGCGCACAAGCTTATAAAGTGACAATCTCGTATCATTATCATCTTCTAAATCCATATTAATAAAAAATTTTAAGGTAGAAATATTAGACGCTATCTCTTTCATCTCCTCTGAATACTTATCAGAAAAAATCACAATATTAGCATTACTTTGCTGTATAAGATTAATCTTTTCAGATGTTGGCAACTCTTTATCCATCGGAACAACTACTCCACCTGAATTTGTTGTTGCAAGATATGCTAAACACCACTCATACCTATTTTCACCCAATATACATACTACAGGCTTTTCTGGCACTAACTTAAGTAACGACGTACCAAGAGAAGCAACATTATTATATAGTTCTTCATATGATATATTTTTATAATTACCATCAGATATCTTTTTCACAAAAGCTAGCTTTTTTGCAAAAAGCTCTTTACTTTGTTTTAGCATATCTTTAAAATTAATTATTTTTCGCACTTCATACATTTTTTTTGATTTCATAACTCTCTCCTTAAAACTTTATTTTTCTAGTCACACACACTTAAAGCCATTTATCAAGACTTAATCTATTTAACTTTTGGGGCGGTTCACCCCCCACACATATAGACTCGGTACATCCTCACCAACTTAAATATAAAAAACAAAAAAGCCCCTTTTTCTATAAAGGGGCCTTTGGTGCACCATCAGGGACTCGAACCCTGGGCCCACTGATTAAGAGTCAGTTGCTCTACCATCTGAGCTAATGGTGCTCGCTTCACCGAACATGTATCATTATACACACTCCCCATATCTTTGTCAATAAAAAAATTATATTTTTTTTCGTTTTTTTTGCAGAAAATCTTTCCTAGGCTTCCAGGACACTTTTGGAAAGTATTTTTTAAGTATACTTGGGAAAAAACATCACTTTTCAAAAATTAATAACCAAAATTTTCGTAATACTTTTTAATAATAAACCTCCACCAAATATAGCCCATGTGATGGCGCTGTCTGTCCAGCCTTAACTCTATCTTTCGCATCTAAAATTTCTAGCATCTTATTAGGTGACACTCTCTTTACCCCAATATCAATCAATGTCCCCACAATTATTCTAACCATATTATACAAAAAACCGTCTCCTCTTACTTCTACAATAACCCTGTCTCCATCTTGTTTTATATTTATATCATGTATTGTCCTAACTGATGTCTTAGCCCCTCCTCCGCTCGCTCTAAATGAACTAAAATCGTGTGTACCTATTAAAAATTTAGCTGCCCTATTAACTATATCAATGTCTATCTTTTGCTTAACGTGATAAGCATTATCCTTAAATAATGCACTTTTTGTGTATCTGTTATGTATAAGATATATATACTTTTTGCCACAAGAGTCATACCTAGCATTAAAATTATCTGGCATAAGCTCAGACTTTACAATAGCTATATCATCAGGAAGGTATGCATTTATTGCAAGGCAAAACTTCTCTGGCGCAATTGTCGAATTGGTTATAAAATTCGCCACTTGTCCAAATGCATGCACCCCTTCATCTGTTCTACTAGCACCGATTAAATCAATACTCTCACCCGTTAGTTTTTTTATTGCATCCGCCACTACACCTTGTACTGTAATAACATCCGGTTGTATCTGCCATCCATGATAATTTCGGCCATCATACTCTATTGTAAGCTTTATATTATTCAATACCTAAAACACCTTTCTATTATATTCATTCAAAAATGCTGCACCTAAAATTCCAGCTTTGTTTCCTAGTTTTGCTAACTTTATATCTGTCCTATCCTTTAAATTTTGTCCCATCTCACTAGACTTACCTACTTCATCTTTCACCTTTTGCAAAAAATATTTACCGGCATTTGATATACCTCCACCTATAGCTATCAACCCAGGTTGAAAAATGTTAATAAGATTCACTATACCAAATGATAGATACCCTATGTACTCATTTAGAACTTTTTGCGCTGCTATATCCCCTCTTTTTGCTTGGGCAAATACAACTCTAGACTCAACTCTACTCATATCTCCATCTACTGCACTGTACATACTTGTGCTGTTATCATTTTCTATAGACTTAATTGCTAAATTTTTTAGTGCCGTTGCAGATGCATACATCTCCCAACATCCTCTTCTTCCACAACTACACTTTTCCCCTCTCATTACTATACTCATATGCCCAAGCTCACCTGCTGCACAATTCACACCCCGATATATAGATTCATTTATTATGATGCCCCCTCCTATTCCTGTCCCTAGCGTAACCATAATTGAATCTTTATATCCTTTCGCTACACCAAACTTTGCTTCAGCCAATGCAGCACAATTAGCATCGTTTTCTATGTAGACTGGAATATTGAAATATTTTTTCAACTCATCACTTATTTTTACTTCGAAAAAATTTATGTTAACTGCTCTTACAATAACACCTTTATCATTATCAACAACTCCAGGAACACCAATACCTATACGCTCTATCTGTTTCATCGATAATCCACTATTTTTTACTATCTTTTTTATAAGATTGGCTATATCCCCTATTATAACTTGTGGATCAGCTCCTTTTTGAGTCTTTATTATACTATTCTTTATTATCTTACCATCACAAGACACAACTCCTGCCTTTATATTTGTCCCACCCAAATCTACTCCTACGTAGTACATTAACGCCACCTCTTTTTAGTCATATCAATTGCAATACATCTGTCCAATTTGTATTTCTCTTTGGTTGGTAGATCCTTTAAACTTTAGGTTTGCATCCATCTTTGTTTGGTCAAACTCTCCATCAACCAAAACATCAATATTCTCTAACAATGTTTTGCATCCTAAATCTGTCTTAGCTCTCTTTACCAAATCCTCATACAGATATCCTGTGTAGGTCCACACATTATAACCCATTTTTTTTGCACAATGAGCCAAAATGCTGACTACATTAGCCTGATCAAATGGCTCACCCCCGCTAATAGTTAACCCATCTAACAACGGATTTTTTTTCATTCTCTCTATTATGTCACCAACCCTAACAAGAGTCCCTCCTTTATATGAATGAGTCTTAGGGTTATGACACCCTTTACAATTGTGGCTACATCCTTGTGTAAACACAACAAACCTTATACCTGGACCATCTACTATTGATTCATCCACTATTCCGGCTATCCTTATTAACTCATCCATTGTTCTCATCTCCTCATCCTAGCAATGCTTTACTCTATCTCTTTCCTCTGCTCTTTTAGCATCATTAAACCTATCCAATGTACCAACTAAATATCCAGTTATCCTTCTTATCCTATCAAACTTAATATCCCCTTCTTTTCTTCCGCAACCTGGACATGTGTCTCCAATTACGCCAACAAATCCACAAACTGTATCTCTGTCTACAGGATGATTTACTGATCCATAACCTATTCCAGCTTCTTTCATAGTTCTTATTATCTTCTCAAATGCTTCCACATTTTTAGTTGGATCTCCATCTACTTCTACATATGTTATGTGACCACCATTAGTAAGATTGTGATATGGCGCCTCCAAGTTTATCTTTTGATACGCACCAATCTTATAATATACTGGTATGTGAAAACTATTAGTGTAGTATTCTCTATCTGTTACTCCCTCTATTATTCCGTATCTTTGTTTATCTATTTTTACAAAACGTCCTGCTGTTCCTTCTGCTGGTGTAGCTATAACCGAAAAATTCAACTTATATTTCTCAGCTTTCTTATCCATTTTTTCTCGCATATATCCAATAATTCTAAGTCCTAATTTCTGTGACTCCTCTGACTCACCATGATGCTTGCCTGTGAGTGCCTTTAATGCTTCTGCAAGCCCAATAAATCCTATCGATAATGTGCCATGCTTTAACACCTCTCTTACTTCTTCGTTCCACTTTAAGTCATCTGAATCTAACCAAACACCTTGCCCCATTAGGAAAGGAAAATTCTTAACTTTCTTTCTACACTGTATCTCAAATCTCTCTAGCAACTGATCACATACTAACTCTATCTCCTGATCTAATTTTTCATAAAATAAACCTATGTCTTTATGGCTCTCTATTGCAAGCCTTGGTAAATTGATTGTAGTAAAACTCAAATTTCCTCTACCAAATGTTATCTCTTTCGTTTTATCATGTATATTAGACATAACCCTTGTTCTACATCCCATATACGCTATCTCTGTTTCAGGATGATTTGGTTTATAGTACTGCAAATTAAATGGTGCATCTATAAACGAAAAATTAGGGAACAATCTCTTTGCACTTACTTCACACGATAGCTTGAATAAATCGTAATTTGGGTCCCCTGGATTGTAATTTACACCTTCTTTTACTTTGAATATCTGTATGGGGAAAATCGGTGTCTCTCCGTTACCCAAACCGGCTTTTGTCGCAAGTAACAGATTTTTCATTACAAGCCTTCCCTCTCTTGACGTATCTGTTCCATAATTTATTGAACTAAATGGTATCTGCGCTCCTGCTCTACTATGCATCGTATTTAGATTATGTATAAACGCTTCCATTGCTTGATATGTAGACCGATCTATTTCTTTTTCTGTATTTTTATAAACAAAACGTTGAATCTTATCTACTGTTTTGTCATCACCTAATATATCCTTTAATAGCTTCTTTTCTTTGGATTGATATTTTTCTACATTCGCAAGAGTCGGATTTTCTTTCATCTTCTCACAAATTTCATTTACTGTAATATCTACATCCTCTAAATCACTTAAAAGCTCTAACGCTTTTTTAAAATTTTTTATATATAACTTTTTATAACTTTTAGCTACTCCTTTTGCCATACCATAATCAAAATTAGGTATACTCTGTCCTCCATGCTGATCGTTCTGGTTAGATTGGATTGCAATGCATGCTAAGGCAGAATAACTTTGAATATCATTAGGCTCTCTTAAAAAGCCATGCCCTGTACTAAAACCATTTTCAAAAAGTTTACATATATCTATCTGACAACACGTTGTTGTTAGCGTCAAAAAATCCATATCGTGTATATGGATATCTCCGTTTTTATGCGCATCTGAATGCTTAGGGTTTAATATAAACATTTCATAAAATTGTTTAGCAGCCTCAGAACCATACCTTAGCATAGTACCCATGGCTGTATCCCCATCTATATTCGCATTCTCTCTTTTTAAATCATTTTCGCTGGATTCCTTATAAGTTAGATCTTCAAATATCTTCATAAGCCTTGTATTCATTTCTCTTGCTCTGGATCTCTCTGCTCTATACAATATGTACTTCTTTGCAGTCTTTGCATGGCCACAGTTTATCAAAACTTTTTCAACTATGTCCTGCACTTGCTCAACTGTTGGCACACCCTTACTATATTTGTTCTCTACTTCCTCTATAACCTTCTCTGCCAATTCTACCGCTTTATTATAATCTTTACCTCCGATTGATGTCGCCGCTTTAAATATTGCGTTTACTATCTTCTCGCTATTAAAAGGAACTTCTCTCCCATCTCTTTTCTTTATTTTTGTAATCATTATCAATTTCCTCCTTAATTGTTAACAACACAATATTTTGTTGCCTATAATTATATTATACACAATATATTGTATAAATGATATATATTTTTTAAAAAAAAATATTTTTCTGGCAATTTGCACAAAAAAACATTTCAAAATTGGATTATAATAGGCTAATTTTTACTATGATTTAATGTACAATGCAGTTAAAAAGCAAAATTAAAGCAACATTTGGGGGTTTTGTTAAACATCCAAATGTTGCTTTAATTTAATTACTCTTCTGGCCTTTCATAAAATTTCCCCACTAATTGTTCTGTTTTTATTATATTAATAAATGCATCCTCATCAATCTCTTTAACCCTACTAATTACAGTTTTTACTTCATCGCTAGCCACAATTGAATAAACCATGTTCTTAGTTTCTTTCTTATAACAGCCTGTCCCAGTAAAAATTGTCCCACCGTGATGTGTTACGTTTTTTATTATCTCATACACCTCATTCGGGTAATCTGTAATAATAGACAAAGTATTCCTCTTATACCTACGATGCAACATATTTATAATTTGTGTACTAGCAAACTGAAATATTATAGAATACAACGCCTTTTCCCAACCAAAAGTGACACCTGCCGCCGCTATCAATATTACATTTCCTATGAATATGTAATACCATGCATGCGTTATACCTTTTTTCATCATCAATAAAGATAGAAAATCTGATCCTCCGCTTGTTGCTCCCACTATCAAACACAAACTGATACCAAATCCATTTATCAATCCACCAAATATTGATATCAAAGTTAAATCACTTGTTATATTAAATTTAGGTAGCAAATCTGTAAAAATACTTGTTAATACAACAACTAAGCATGAATACAAGGTAAATTTCTTCCCTATTTTTTGGTAACATACTACCGCTGGTACTGCATTTAAAATAAAATTTATAACTGTGTACGGAACAGACACTTTCATAAACACTGCAAATATACGCTGTATAAAAAGTGTTAGTCCTGTAAATCCTCCTGGTATAAGCTCTCCTGCTGTAACAAAAGTATTTATATTTATAGCCAAAATCAATGCTGATGCTACCAGAACTACTAATTTCGTAATACTAGATCTCCTCTTTACTGCAATATCATTCAAATTACTTCTCCCCTTAAAACAAAAATATTTAGTCTATCTGATTAAACAAGGTACTTATGGATATATCTCCATATATTCTTTCAATCGCCTCTGCAAAAACACTTGCGACCGATAATATTTTTATCTTATCTAATCTTTTTTCTTTTGGTAAATCTATTGTATTTAGTACTACCATCTCCTTTATAGGTGAATTTTTTATTCTATCTATTGCAGGACCTGAAAAAACTGCATGTGTACAACAGGCGTAAACCTCTTTTGCACCTCTCTCTATAAGTGCATTAGTCGCGTTAATTACAGTACCTGCAGTATCTATCATATCATCGACAAGAATAACTTTTTTATCTTGTATGTCACCTATTACATTCATAACTTCACATACATTTGCCTTGGGCCTACGTTTATCTATTATGGCAAGTGGACACTCTAACCTTTCGGCAAACTTTCTAGACCTAGTTACACTTCCCACATCTGGAGAAACAACAACTATATCATCATCATCACTAAATCTTTCTTTAAAATATTGCGCAAGAATTGGTACACCAACCAAGTGATCCACTGGTATATCAAAAAATCCCTGCAACTGTGCAGCATGTAGATCCATAGTTAATATTCTATCTGCACCCGATACTGTCAATAGGTTCGCAACCAACTTTGCTGAAATTGGATCTCTAGCCTTAGCTTTTCTATCTTGCCTTGCATATCCAAAATAAGGCATAACCGCTGTTATCCTTCCCGCGGATGCACGTTTTAGTGCATCAATCATTATCAATAACTCAATTAAATTATCGTTAACAGGCTTACTAGTAGATTGTATTATAAATACATCAGATCCTCTCACTACTTCCTCTATATTTATAGCACTTTCTCCATCGCTGAACATACCCACGCTGGCACTACCTATAGGAAGACCTATCTTCTCTGCTATTTCGCGTGCTAACTTTAAGTTAGAATTACCTGCAAAAATTTTTATGTCTTTTCCATGAATATTCATTTTAATGCTCCTCTTCTAATTTACTTATAATTCTCTTCTCTATTGGTCACCCAGTCTTGTTTTATAATTTGTCTTGATCTTGCTATTGCCAATGAATTCTTAGGCACATCATCTGTTATTGTTGATCCAGCAGCAACAAATGTATTATCTTCTAGCTCCACCGGTGATATCAAGTTTACATTACATCCAACAAATGAATTATCTCCTACAATTGTTTTGTTTTTTTTCTTACCATCGTAATTTACAGCAACAACTCCACAACCTAAGTTAACTCCTCTCCCCACCTCTGCATCTCCTACATAGGTAAGATGAGAAATCTTTGTATTATCCCCTATTTGAGATTTTTTTATCTCTACAAAATCTCCAATTTTTACGTTCATCCCAATATTGCTACCTGGCCTAACATACGCAAATGGCCCAACCTTAGTACCATTTTGAATTATGCTCTCCAACACTTGCGAATTATTTATAACTACACTATCACCCACTTCACTAGAAATTATCTTTGTGCTAGGACCTATCACACACCCTTCACCTATTCTTGTACTTCCCTCCAAAATTGTATTTGGATATATTGTTGTGTCTTTTCCTATTATAACTTCATCCTCTATGTATGTTGTAGACGAATCTATAAATGTAACTCCATTTAGCATATGCCTTTCATTGATTCTACGTCTCATAATCTTATTAGCTTCCTCTAGCTGTATCCTGTTATTTACTCCTAAAATTTCCCTGCTATCTGATATCTTTCTTGCTCCAACTCTCTTGCCATCATTTATTAAAATTTCTATGGTATCTGTTAAATAATATTCACCTTGACTGTTATTACTCTTAACTTTTTCTATTGCACTTTTAAGACAATCTGCATCAAAACAATACATACCCGAATTAACTTCATTTATATTTAATTCATTAACATTTGCATCTCTATGTTCAACTATTTTTACAACATCCCCTGTGCTATTTCTAACTATTCTGCCATATCCACTTGGGTCATCCAAGCATGTAGATATTATAGTTACAGAAAACTTGTTGTCTATATGATACTTTATTGTCTCTGATATGGTCTCATCTGTAATCAATGGCATATCCCCACACAGCACCAAAACATACTTACTATTTATATCACAAGCATTAAATACCTCTCTTACTGCATGCCCCGTACCTAGCTGTTCTTTTTGAACAACGTACTTTACTTTATCTTGCAAATAATCCTTAACTTGCTCTTTTTTGTGACCCACCACAACAATAACATCCTCAATTAAAGCTTTTCTAAGTGAATATCTAACATGTTCAATCATTGGCTTACCACAAACTTTGTGTAAAATCTTCGCACTATCAGATTTCATTCTCCTACCTTCGCCCGCTGCAAGAATTATACCCAATATATTGTTCATTCTTATTAATTACTCCTCTAAGCTATAAAGAGTAACTTACCTTCCTTTCAAAATTATATTTTACAAATCAAACTTACTCTTCATTAAAAACATTGTCGATTGAGTTTTATTCTATCATAAATATTTTTAAAATTCAACTTTTAACATCAAATTGTTAACTAAACCTCTCATATTTATTTAATAGTGCCGCTTAATATAATAATGTTACATTAAGGGCACTATCTATCATTAACTTTTATTCTTTATCATTATTATTCAACCACTGTACTTATTGTTATGTCTTTGTACCTACTCATACCAGTTCCAGCAGGTATTAGCTTTCCTATAAGCACATTTTCTTTCAATCCAACTAATGGATCGACTTTTCCATTTATTGCAGCATCTGTCAATACCCTAGTTGTTTCCTGGAACGATGCTGCTGACAAAAATGAATCTGTTGCCAAAGACGCCTTTGTTATTCCTAACAAGACTCTCTTTCCTTCTGCCTCTCTTAATCCTTCACTGGCAACTCGAGCATTTTCTTCCTCAAAGTCAAATATATTAACCAAAGCACCTGGTAACAAATTCGTATCTCCAACTTCATCAACTTTTATCTTTCTTAACATTTGCTTCATTATTACCTCAATGTGCTTATCATTTATATCAACACCCTGAAGTCTATATACTCTTTGTACCTCTTGTAACAAGTAATCTTGAACACCTTTAACACCTTTTATCTTCAAAACATCATGTGGATTTACTGAACCTTCTGTCAATTCATCTCCTGCTTCTACTTCATCTCCATCATGAACCTTAAGCCTTGCTCCATAAGGTATCATATAGTTCATTACTTCGCCTTCACTACTTGTTACAACCACTTCTCTCTTTCTTTTATTCTCTATTATCCTAACCTTACCCGCAATCTCTGTTATAATTGCAAGTCCTTTTGGTTTCCTTGCTTCAAACAACTCCTCTACACGAGGCAAACCTTGAGTAATATCATCTCCGGCAACTCCTCCTGTATGGAATGTTCTCATTGTAAGCTGTGTTCCTGGCTCTCCTATAGATTGCGCTGCAATTATACCTACTGCCTCACCCACATTACACTCTTCACCTGTCGCCAAGTTTGCTCCATAACATCTCGCACACACACTGTACTCTGAATGACATGTCAATACTGATCTTATTTTAACCTTCTTTATGCCAGCCTTAACTATCTTTTCAGCATCTTTATCAGTTATCAATTTGCCTGTATCAACTAAAAGTTCTCCTGTTTCTGGATGGAATACCCGCTCTGCTAAATACCTTCCTAATAATCTTTCTGATAAGGCTTCTATAACTTCGTTTCCATCTTTAATATCTGATACTTCTATTCCTTTTCTTGTTCCACAATCTACTTCTCTTACTATAACATCTTGCGATACATCAACTAACCTTCTTGTTAGATATCCTGAATCGGCTGTTCTTAAGGCTGTATCCGCTAATCCTTTTCTCGCTCCGTGTGTAGATATGAAAAACTCCAACACGTTAAGACCTTCTCTAAAGTTTGCCTTTATTGGTATCTCTATTGTTTTACCTGATGTATCTGCCATAAGACCTCTCATACCAGCCAACTGCTTTATCTGATTTATATTACCTCTCGCTCCTGATTGAGACATCATATACACTGGGTTAAACTCAGACAAGTTACTAATTAGCGCCTTTGTTATTTTCTCTGATGCTTCTGTCCACGCTGCAATAACACTATTGTACCTTTCTTCATCTGACATCAAACCTCTCTTATATTGTCTAACTGTTTTTTCTATTTTATCTTCTGTCTCTTTTATATATCTTTGCTTTACTTCAGGAATAACCATATCCGATACACTTATTGTTATTGCTCCTCTTGTTGAATACTTAAAGCCTAATGCCTTTATATTATCCAACAATACAGCTGTATCTGTTAATCCATGAGTCCTTATAGAATTATATATTATCTTACCCAAAAACTTTTTATCAACTAACTCATCTATCTCTAACGCAAACTTATTCTCAGGCTTTGTCCTATCAACAAAACCTAAATCCTGAGGTATCGCCTCGTTAAATATAATTCTTCCCATAGTTGTATTAATTCTTTGTTGTTCGATCTTTCCATCAAACTCTTTTGTCATCCTAACAACTATGTCTGCATGAAGCCCTATTACGCCTTCTTCATATGCAAGCATAGCTTCATCTGGCGACGCAAATACACTTCCTTCTCCTTTTTCACCCTTCTTCTTTAGTGTTAGATAATAACTACCTAATATCATATCCTGTGTAGGCACTGTCACTGGCTTTCCATCTTGAGGTTTTAGCAAGTTGTTTGCAGATAACATTAAGAACCTAGCCTCAGACTGTGCTTCAGCTGATAATGGTACATGAACCGCCATTTGGTCTCCATCAAAGTCAGCATTGTACGCTGTACAAACCAATGGATGTAGCTTCAACGCTCTTCCCTCAACTAATACTGGCTCAAATGCCTGTATACCAAGCCTATGCAATGTAGGCGCACGGTTTAATAATACTGGATGCTCCTTTATTACTTCTTCTAGCACATCCCATACCTCAGGCTTCACTCTCTCGACCATTCTCTTGGCATTCTTTATATTATGCGCTATCCCGCTATTTACCAAATTCTTCATAACAAATGGCTTAAACAACTCTAGTGCCATTTCTTTTGGTAATCCACACTGATATATCTTAAGCTCTGGCCCTACAACTATAACAGACCTTCCCGAATAGTCAACACGTTTACCCAGCAAATTCTGTCTAAACCTTCCCTGTTTTCCTTTTAGCATATCTGATAATGATTTAAGTGGTCTATTTCCAGGACCTGTAACAGGTCTTCCTCTTCTACCATTATCTATCAACGCATCAACTGCTTCTTGTAGCATTCTCTTTTCATTTCTAACTATTATATCTGGAGCTCCCAAATCTAATAGTCTTTTTAATCTGTTATTTCTATTTATAACTCTTCTATATAAATCATTTAAGTCCGATGTCGCAAATCTTCCTCCATCCAATTGTACCATTGGTCTTAATTCTGGTGGCACAACTGGCACTACATCTAATATCATCCACTCTGGCCTATTATTAGATACCCTAAATGCCTCTACTACTTCCAGTCTTTTTATAATACGTACTCTCTTTTGTCCTGTTGCTTCATCTAACTCTTTTCTTAATTCAGAAGATAGTTTGTCTAGATCTATATCTTGCAATAACTCTTTAACCGCTTCTGCTCCCATATTAGCCCTAAAACTATTTCCAAATTTCTCTATGCTTTCCCTGTACTCTTTCTCTGTCAATACTTGCTTTTGAGTTAGTGGCGATTGTCCGGGATCTAACACAATATACGCAGCAAAATATAGCACCTTCTCTAATAATCTCGGTGACACATCAAGTAATAGTCCCATTCTACTTGGTATACCTTTGAAGTACCATATGTGAGACACTGGAGCTGCTAGCTCTATGTGTCCCATTCTCTCTCTCCTAACTTTAGAACGTGTAACCTCAACTCCACACCTATCACACACTATACCTTTATACCTTATTCTCTTGTATTTACCACAGTGACACTCCCAGTCCTTTTGAGGTCCGAATATTCTCTCGCAAAATAATCCGTCTCTCTCTGGCTTTAGTGTCCTATAATTTATCGTTTCTGGCTTCTTTACCTCTCCTCTTGACCACTCACGTATCTTTTCAGGAGAAGCTAACCCAATTTTTATTGAATCAAAATTATTAAGTTCAAACATACGGCTATCTCCTCTCTCTAAAATTCGCTATCAAAATCTGATATCTTACTTATACTGTCTTTTAAAAATGTATCTTCTACGCTTTTTAAATCTTCCTCTATTATAGTATCATCTTCAAAATCAGTATCACCTGGTTGACCTTGACTTTCTTCGCTCATATCCTCTATGAAGAAGCTATCACTTTCGTCTAAATAATCACTCTCGTCTCCTTCAATATTGATGTTCATATCCTCTAGGTCGTCTTCAACAGATTCTTTTATAGCTATTTCTTCTTGTTCCTCTGAATAAACCTTTACATCCAGTGCTAAACTTTGCAGTTCTTTTATCAATACCTTGAATGACTCTGGTATGCCTGGCTCTGGTATATTCTCACCTTTAACTATTGCCTCATATGTCTTCACTCTTCCTACTACATCATCTGACTTAACTGTCAAAATCTCTTGTAATGTATACGCAGCTCCATATGCTTCCAATGCCCAAACTTCCATCTCTCCAAATCTTTGACCACCGAACTGAGCCTTTCCTCCTAACGGTTGCTGTGTAACTAGCGAATATGGTCCTGTAGATCTTGCGTGTATTTTGTCATCAACCAAATGAGCTAGCTTCAACATATACATGTATCCTACTGTAACTCTATTATCAAATGGCAATCCTGTTCTTCCATCATACAATACAGTCTTTCCATCTGAATCTAATCCTGCCTTTTCCAATGTCTCTACTATATCATGCTCTGTAGCACCATCAAATACAGGAGTTGCTATCTTCCATCCCAACGCTTTTGCTGCATATCCTAAATGCACTTCTAACACCTGTCCGATATTCATACGAGATGGCACACCCAATGGATTTAGTACTATCTGTAATGGAGTTCCATCCGGTAAGAACGGCATATCCTCTTCTGGTAATATTCTGGATATAACACCCTTGTTACCATGTCTTCCCGCCATTTTATCTCCAACAGATATTTTTCTTTTTTGCGCTATATAAACTCTAACTAACTCATTTACCCCTGGTGGCAACTCGTCTCCATTTTCTCTTGTGAATACTTTCACATCTACTATAATACCATACTCTCCGTGTGGAACCCTAAGCGAAGTATCTCTTACTTCTCTTGCTTTCTCTCCAAATATCGCACGAAGTAATCTTTCTTCTGCAGTAAGTTCAGTCTCTCCTTTTGGAGTTACCTTTCCTACTAAAATATCCCCTGCTCTAACTTCAGCTCCTATTCTTATTATTCCTCTATCATCTAGATCTTTTAAAGAATCGTCACCCACATTTGGTATATCTCTTGTTATCTCTTCTGGTCCAAGCTTTGTATCTCTTGCCTCTGATTCATATTCCTCTATATGTATTGATGTAAATACATCCTCTTTTACTAATTTTTCATTTATTAGTATAGCATCCTCGTAGTTATAACCTTCCCATGTCATAAATCCTATTAGTATATTTCTTCCTAAAGATATCTCTCCATTGCACGTGGATGGACCATCCGCTATAACCTGACCTTTTTTAACTTTTTGATCCTTCCTAATTATAGGTCTTTGATTTATACACATACCCTGGTTAGAACGCTTATACTTTAATAATTTGTATCTGTCCTTATTTCCATTCTTTGTTCTTATAACTATCTCATCAGCCGATACATACTCAACTACTCCGTCATTCTTTGCAAGAACAACAACACCCGAATCACATGCTGCCTTGTATTCAATACCTGTACCTACAATAGGCGAATCTGGTTTTATCAATGGAACAGCCTGACGTTGCATGTTAGCTCCCATCAATGCACGGTTCGCATCATCATTTTCCAAAAATGGTATCATCGCAGTAGCAACCGACACCAACTGCCTTGGTGATACATCAACAAAATCTATCTTCTCTGCATCAACCTGCAAAATTTCATCTTTATATCTTGCTATAACCTGTTTATTTTTTATTACATTATGCTCATCTACCGGCTCTGTAGCTTGAGCAATAATATATTTATCTTCTTCATCAGCTGTTAAGTAAACAACTTCATCTGTTATTTTTCTATTTTTTTTGTCAACTTTTCTGTATGGCGCTTCTATAAAACCATACTCATTCACTCTAGCATATGTACTAAGCGATCCTATAAGACCTATGTTTGGTCCCTCTGGTGTTTCTATTGGGCACATACGTCCATAGTGAGTATGATGCACATCACGTACCTCAAACCCCGCTCTTTCCCTGCTAAGTCCCCCAGGTCCTAAGGCACTTAACCTTCTTTTATGAGTAAGCTCAGACAATGGATTTGTTTGGTCCATAAACTGTGACAACTGGCTGCTTCCAAAGAATTCCTTTATCGCAGCTGCAACCGGCCTTATATTTATGAGTGCCTGTGGTGTAACTACATCCATGTCTTGTATTGTCATTCTTTCCCTTACTACTCTCTCTAACCTAGACAATCCAATTCTAAACTGGTTCTGCAATAACTCACCTACAGAACGAAGTCTTCTATTTCCTAGATGGTCTATGTCGTCTGTCTCTCCTATCGAGCATGTCAAATTGATCATGTAACTTATAGAAGATATTATATCCTCTATAGTAATAAACTTAGGTATCAACTCATCATGTCTTTCTTTAAAAGCATTCTTTATATCTTCTTGCTTAGTATTTTTGCTTAATATATCTTTTAGTACATCGATCCTTACACCCTCATTTATACCTACTTCCTTAGGATCAAAATCAACAAATGCACTCGCATCAACAACGTTATTTCCTATTACTTTTACTTCTTTGCCTTCTACGTCCAAAACAACACTATCTATTCCAGAATTTTGAATATATTTGGCTATATCCTCTGTTACTGCTTCACCTTTTTCTAATATGATCTCACCAGTTTCCCTGTTTACTACATCTTGCGCCACTTTATAGCCTGTTATTCTAGTAGCCAAAGATAATTTCTTATTAAATTTATATCTTCCTACTCTGGCCAAATTGTACCTCTTAGGCTCAAAAAACAAACTATTCATCAACGCTTCTGCACTTTCAACAGTTGGAGGCTCCCCTGGTCTTAATCTTTTATAAATTTCTATTAATCCTTCTTCTCTAGTTTTAGTACCATCTTTTTGGATAGTCGCAAGCAAATACTCAGTTTCTCCGAACAATCTAATGATTTCATCATCAGTACTAATTCCAAGCGCTCTAATCAAAACTGTTATTGGTAACTTCCTTGTTCTGTCTATCCTAACTGATATAATATCATTGGAATCTATTTCATACTCTAACCATGCACCTCTATTGGGTATAACCGTGTTCGAATATAGCTTTTTACCTGTCTTATCAATTTTGTCAGCATAATAAATTCCTGGAGATCTAACTAACTGACTTACAACTACTCTCTCCGCTCCATTGATAATAAATGTTCCTGTTTCTGTCATCAATGGGAAATCTCCCATGAATATCTCTTGCTCTTTCACTTCTCCTGTCTCTCTATTGATAAGCCTAACTTTCGCCTTCAATGGAGAAAAATATGTAGTATCTCTTTCTTTACATTCCTCCACTCCGTACTTGATTTTATTGTCTAGAAAATAATCCACAAACTCAAGTACCAAATTACCTGCATAATCTGTTATCGGAGAAATATCCCTGAATACTTCCCTTAATCCTTCATCTAAAAACCACTTGTAGGATTTCTTCTGAATATCAATAAGATTAGGTAAATCTAGGACTTCATTAATCTTAGAATAACTCATTCGCACTACATCACCCATATGCACAGGACGTACCATTAAATATCACCTCATATTATTTCTTTTTGGAGTGCCACTTCTTCGTAACTCTGTTTGTCTCCTTCCAAAGCACATCTAAAGTAACTTATTATATCAACCTAATATCCTTTTACTATATAAACTACCCGAAAAAAATACATTTTGATACAGTATGTCATTTTATCATTTTGCAAATATCGAGTCAATAGCTTTTTTCCGCATTTATCACAAATGCTATTTGTTTATCTCTTTTATGCTCTTATTTCCTACTTATATCTCTTGATTTGTCTTGTAAACTTTTGTTTTTACAACAGCATTTCTTTATTTGATCTTCTTTTTTTCAGTATCTTTGGTTCTTTTCCTCCCAAATTACCTCTTTTTTTATTTATCTCTTTTTTTGTCATATCAAAAGCCATTTTCCCCAATTTATTGTCTTCTTTCAAATCATCTGATGGTACAAATATACACTTTTCTTTTGTTATCTCATTTAAAGGCCTTAATTTAGGTTTCTCACTATTAAATATAGTTGCCAATCTTATAGTATTAACTATTTTTTTATCCTCTTCTGGCATTTTTTCATTATCAAACAAGTTTATAATATTAGTTAGCTCAAAATCATCTGATACTGCATTTAACAAAACATTTCTTTGTCCTTCTGTAATAGATGTATCCGCTCCATTCATAATCAAATACTTCACCAAATATGTATTTTTACTTTTACACGACTTTATCAAAGCCGTATCTCCCACAATATCTTTCAAATTAATATTAGCTCCTTTTTCTATTAAATATTTTGCTAAATTTGAATTCCCCTGTTCACACACAGACATTAGTACTGTCTCTTCTGTCAAATTCTTTTGGTTTATATCAGCACCAGTCTCCACTAGATAATTAACTAACTCCATATTGTTATTATCACATGCATATTTTAATGGAGTGTCTCCAAAAATATTTTCTGCATTTACGTTTGCATTTAAATCTATTAGACTATTGGCCATAACTGTATCATTTTTTAAGCATGCTTGCATTAATTCTGTGCATCCCAAAGAATCTCTTGAATCTAGCCTAGCACCTTTATTTAATAAATAATTTATCATATTTATATCATTTCTTTCAAACATACATCTTAATACTGTATGTCCCACTAGTTCTCCTGGATAAAATCCTTTTAATACTTTCATAATCCCTAGTTCAAATTCTTCTATTAAATTTACATCTGCACCATTTTCTACTAAGTATTTAACTAATTCAGCACTGCCATATTTACCAGCTATCATAAGTGCCGTACTACTATTCTTACTTATAGCATTTATAGTTGTATACGCTCCAGCATTTATTAAAATTCTTACTAAATTCAAATTATTATGTTTACATGCCCACATCAAAGGAGTTAATCCTTCTTCATTACATATGCAAGCATTAGCTTTGTTATATAATAGATACTCTACCATCACTATATCATTCATATAACAAGCTAGTATAAGTGCCGTATTACCTTCCAAATTTTTTCTATTTACATCTGCACCTCTTTCAACTAAATATTTTATTGCCTCTTCATTTTTTAAAATACAAGAAATCATCAATATCGTTACTCCATTTGAATCTCTAAAATTTACATCTCCATTTCGCACTAAATAATCTAGCATATTCATGTCTTTATTTTTAATTGCAAAATAATAGGGATTATAACTTATAGGACTTGTTATATTAATATTTATTCCCTTTTCTATTGATCTCCTTATTAAATTTGTATCTACTACCGCACAATCTTTAATTAATTTTTCCTCTCTCATTTTTTTACACCTCATTATTTATTTTTGTAAAATAATACTCTTAACACACGTATAAAAGCTATTATAACAAATTATTACATTATTCATCAACTTTTCGAATTGTTTTTTTTATCTAATAAAGTTTACATATACAGTCGATAAACATATGTAGACTCAAAAAAAAATATTCTAAATACATCACTTAACTACAAATCAAACAAATACTACTTGATTCTTGCTAACAACTTCCAGCACAAATGAGGAATTATGGTTATACAGATTGGAGGGTGAATATCTTGTTACAATACGCTTTCGATACTTTAGACGTTACTTACGAAACTTTAAAAGATGAAGAACTATTACACTTAATCAATGAAGGAGACAACTGTGCTCTAGAACATATATTTAAAAGATATCAACGATATATAAAAGCTAAATCACGAATATATTTTTTAATAGGTGGAGATAAAAATGATATTGAACAAGAAGCTATGCTTGGCCTATACTCTGCAATAAAAAAATATAAATTTGAAAAAGAATATACCTTTAAGACGTTTGCCGAAATATGCATAACACGCCAAATCTTAACCGCTATAAAATCTGCAACAAGGCAAAAGCATATTCCTCTAAATTCCTATATATCACTAAATCGTCTTGTGTACGAAGAAGAAAACGATAAAACAAGATTAGTCGATTTAATAGAAGCAAAAATTAGTAATAACCCTGAAGATATAGTAATAAGTAAAGAGTCTTATAAATCACTAGAAAATACCGTATTTTCTCAACTAAGCGCTTTTGAAATAAAAATTTTAAAATTGTATATAAGTGGTCAAACTTATGCCAATATAGCAAAAATACTACGCAAAGACAAGAAATCTGTTGATAATGCTTTGCAAAGAATAAAGAAAAAAATATCTCCTACTCTCTAGAAATTCTATTATCTAAACTTTAAAAAAAAATTTTTACATTTTTTGTGCATATTTACTTCATACACCATTTTCTTTTATTTATTATCACATATTTACGCAAAAAAGAGACTGTCTCTCAAAGGAACAGCCTCTTATCATGCAGTGCTAGGAACACTCTGGCTCCTCAAGTAGGACTTGAACCTACGACCCTGCGGTTAACAGCCGCATGCTCTGCCAACTGAGCTATTGAGGAACGTTTGAAGAAACTTAAGAGTTAATAACCTTTGGTTTCTCCATAAAATCTGGCGACTACCTATTTTCCCAGAGCGTCTCCACTCAAGTATTGTCGGCGGTTTGAAGCTTAACTTCCGTGTTCGGAATGGGAACGGGTGTGTCCTTC
>JAGCXC010000093.1 GCA_017961515.1 Clostridiales bacterium
CTGCATACCATGGTCATAAACAATGCGGGTATCAGCGTAACGGCATATACTTTTTTATTAATGGCCAAATAAACGGTTATTGCCCAAAGTGTTACCATTGCCAATGACTATACCACCACGAATAAAGAGAGGCGTCCAATACAAGTACTTGCAGTTCTATAGATGCATCATCCGGAATTTTTTCCATCGGTTGCAGTATCGGCTGCCACGTTAGAAGGACATCGGACATGGTATCAAATAGATTCACATGAAGTATATAATGCTTGTCTTTCACCTTTTCCATGTAGCAAACAGGAACATTCCATGCCAAGTCGATTTTGTTCCCTGTACTATATATCTCCAGCCAAATCAAAGATGCCGTATCAAAAGAGAGATTATAGGTTTGATTTTCAGGCTGGCAATAATAGTCCAATGTATCTTGACAATTTATTAAACCAAATTTTACCATATATGGTCTATACCAATTACAAGTATTATATTTTTCTTTAGAATAAAGAACATCTTCATTGTCAAAGTCGGGCATATTTGCAGATTGATGGAGTGTATCATATAAATTCGAATAATAATATCGTATATCTATTGTGTCAAAACTGATATTAAAATTGGTATCTGACCCTAATACAAATTTTATCTGTTTGAAAAAGGTATAGCTCTTAGTGGAGTCTATGGTTTTTATTACCACCAAGTTCATGGTATCGCCTATATGTCCTTCCATTGTAGTATAAGCTTTCTGGACAGGAGTCGAAGTTTTATTTTCACAACCCTCATATTGCAATCGGTTACAGGTGCAGGATGTGGTATTGATGATTTTTTGTGTATAATTATTTTTGGTTCAGGACAACTTTAGAAACAAAAATATTGTATAATAGATTGAATATTTGCTAAATATAGTCAAAAAAAAATGTTGCAGATTTACACAAGACAACTTTAGCGTTATTTTTGTATCAATAACTAATTGATACAAAGATGAAAAATAAGTATTTAGAGCATGCTCATGTTGATGAACGCACATTTAGACAAATTTTACGTTATTTTTGTTTAGATATTGAAGCAAAAAAAGTAGCAGAAATCACTCATATTTCTCGCCAAAGTATCAATAAATTATTCTACTATTTTAGAATTCGAATAAAAGAAATATGCGATGAAGATACTATCTGTTCAGATGGAGAATATGAACTTGATGAAAGTTATTTTGGTGCTCGCAGAGTACGAGGAATACGAGGTCGTGGAGCAAAGGGAAAAACAATCGTTTTTGGTATATTAAAGAGGGGTGGTAATGTTTCTACCTTTGTAGTTAGAGATTGCAAATATTCTACATTATTGCCTTTAATTAAACAAGTTATTTCCAGCAATTCAACAATATATACAGATGGATATACTACATATCAACATTTAATTGACAATGGTTTTTCTAATCATTTAACTGTTAATCATAATAATAATGAATTTGCAAGAAATGGGAAAATACATACAAATGGTATAGAGAATTTTTGGGGATTGTGTAAAAGTAGATTAACAAAATTTAGAGGAATTGATAAACAAACTTTTATTTTACATATTAAAGAATGTGAATTTAGATATAATCATCGACATGAAAATTTATTCAATTTTCTATTAAAGAATTTTAGAAAAAAACCTCTAAAGTTGTCCTGAACCTTATTTTTATATGTTTGTACTTGTACGCAATAACATCCTTGAGAGGATAAATTGAATTGATAAGTATGCTCTCCTGCACATAAATCATATTGTCCGCTGAGCACAATTTTTCCTGTCAAATCAAATACTCTTATGCTGACGGGTTGGGGTTCTGCCAAACTGAATTTAAGTTTCGCCTTACCTGATATGGGATTGGGGTATATTTTTAAACAAGGC
>JAGCXC010000094.1 GCA_017961515.1 Clostridiales bacterium
ATCGTCAATTTAAATGGAGAAGCTGTCACTGTAGGCGTAGGTAATGGACTAAATGTAGTTTCACTTGAGGAGCTCCCTACGGTCGCATACGAGGTCATGAGGATAGAGGACAGAGGTATATTCAAAGCACACCTCACGCAATAGCCCGTGTAGTAGCTATAATAGTCATAGCAATACCCATAGGAAGTCACATAGGCAACACCATAGCTGCTATACGAACAAGCGGAACGAAGCCACCAGCCGTTTGTATTCCCTCTAGGGGAAGAGGAAGTCGTATCACTTGCATCAAGCCATCCAACCCTACTTTTATCAGTCTCCCCATATACATATCCTGAACCACTTGTACCATTAAAATAGCTACTATTCGGCTTATTTGAAAAACCATATTTTATATCTATAACTTCTTTTGCTGACAATAAAAATAGCTTTTCTCTTTGTACATTTGTTGCTCCAGCATAGTAAAATTTAGGATTTGCGTTAACTCCCCTAAAATACCACTTTGTGTCTCCTTCTTCAGTTTTTGTAGTTGACATTATTGCTTCCTTTTCTATTTCACTAAAACACCCATTTAACATAGTATTTAAATAATTTTTCATAGCATTGCTACTATACCATATATTTGATCCAGTATCTCTAACGTCCCATGCTTGTGAACTTTTCGCTACATATTCTGATAACATAAACAACGCCGGCGTACAATTATCATCATTTGCTGTGTTATCTAATACTCTAAACACCATTGCGTGACTCGTATCATTAAAATAACTACTTTTACCTGAACCACCTCCAAAATATACCTTATTATATGAAGTCTCTGTATCATTACTTCCTGACCAAGTAGGATTCTTTATATAGCTATAGCCTAGTGTACCTACTTGATGTGAATCAGTTGGTATAGTTTCAACATTGCCCACTGCATCATATACTTTAACACTATCGTACATCCACGGCACAATGAATTCCTCTTGTGTTATAGGATATCCATCTTTACTATAATCCTTTATTATATTGCCACTTGCGTCTGTTATTTTCCATAACCCAGATTCACTATCTTGTAGTATCAATTTCCAATGAAATTCTTCTTCCTCTTTTATAACTGTAGGTGCTACACTGTCTACTATACATGATGAACTTTTTACTGATGTATATCGTCCTGCTTGATTATATATTTGAAATTCGTTATCTCCCGTTATTGCAGAATTAGCCATAAAATTCATCTTACACTCTTGTCCTTGCATAGCTGGATATGAAGAGCTAACACCCGTATATCTTATTTCCTTCAACATTCCATTATCTTTTGCTTTCACTAGGAATGTAGTCTCTGCTGCATTCTTATAAACCTTCCCTATAATGATAGGATCTGTTGTATCAGGTTGAGTTTCTAAAATTGTTATAGGAATATCAAACTTATTTGCATAATTAGTTTTATATGGACCATTTCTTTGCTCATTCATTATCATTACAGTATAATTACCTTTAGCTATTCCTTCTGGTATAGCTAACTTTAATGTACCATGAGCATCCGATGCTCTAGCAATCTTTTTTATTATACCATAATAGTTTCCACCTGCTGCAGCATATCCGCTATTATTTTCGCCAGCATCTCTACGAATTATCACGGTAATATATTCATCAGCACTAGCATATTCAGTAACCGCAAGATCCGTTAAGGTTCCATCTCCATTTTCTTTTTTAGTAGCCGCGCCACTATATTGTATTGTTAGAATTTCTCCACCAGATAATATTATAGGATCTCCAGATGTAGTTGGCGTTGGTGAAACCACTTCTCCACTAAAACCAGACCTAGGAGAGGTAGTTCTTTGATCCCATATGGTTAACTTAAACTCATCCGATAACTTTGGGCTCATACCTCTACTTCTAGTTCTGTCTTCAACCAAATTTAACCTTTGAGGACTCGCTCCTTCGTCACTCGCATATGAGGTCATGAGGACTGAGGACAGAGGTATGTTCAAAGCACACCTCACGCAAATGGACGTATTGATACTATAAACATTACCGCAACCCCCAGAGGAATACACAAAGGCAACACGACTAGAATCATAAGAATACGCGGAACGAAGCCACCAGCCTGGCCACATACCTCCAGTATGCGCCTCATCCACTTTCCGATTTATGTCCTTTGCATCTGAATTCCACGCTGTACTAAATCCATATTTATTGTCTAGTACCTCTTCTGCAGATAATAAAAATATATAATCATTGTTTAACTTACAACTAGTATCAGCACCTTCATTCTTTGTGTCTCCACTTTTACAACTATAATATCCACTACCACACCATTGTTTACACTTATCACTTCTCTTAGTTGTAGGCATTATTACTTTTCTTTCTGCATTATTAAAACAATCCTTATATACACATCCTTCGCTTTCTCCATTTAAAAAACCTCGCATCTCACTTTTGCTCCAATCTTGTGATTCTGTACTACTACTACCCTTGTTATAATAAAATCTTCTATACCCAATTGGGTACTCTGTCAATAAAAATAATGCTGGCGTATTTTCATCATTTGATGTAGTATCCAACACTCTAAACTTTATCGGCCCTGATTTTATATAACTAGTCTGTGGACAATTAGCTGTTGGGGCTGACGAATTAGAAACATTAGGATGATCATATTTTTTTGTTTCATCCAATTCGCCATAGTATACATAATCGTACGTAGATGGAACGTTTGTGGCCTCAGGAGCTGAAGTCTCCCATGTTGCCTTACAAATATTGCATATACCTTCTGTTCCTGGAACATTTTTTGCATAAGACGTACTCTTCATAAGTAATGCCATTAAGAACAGAGTTATACTAAACGTAAACACTACTTTTATGGCATACGTTATGTTGGAATTTTTTTCTAAACAACAAAACATATAGATCATCTCTCCTTCCGAATAATATATACTTTTTATTCGAATATGTTTGTTGTCTATTTTTTAATTTTTACCTAATAAATACTAATTAAAACAAAGTAGTATTTATCTGGTTTTTGATATTTCTATAATTTCAAACATTTTTTTAAGTTCTCCTATAAGAATGTTGAATATTTAAAGAATTTGTTATATATTTACAAGAAAGTTATATTTTTCAAAAGAGATAGGGAACTATATGTTCTGCCCTATGATGGGTGATGGCGCACCCATACCACACCGTACAAACTACCAGAAATGGACTGTTCAGTCACCAAGTGACAAGCGAGTGTGAATCCCCTGATTTTAATCATGGGGAGCAGTCAAAACTCCTCCTTAATATTCTTTCTCCTCTACAAAGAATTTTTAAATTTTAAAATTCTATCTTTTTCAAAATCAGATAATTCTTTTAGCCAATCAGCAAAGGCAACAGTATCTTGGCATCTTAAGAATTCAAAATATTTTACTCTATCATCTTTAGGTATTACTAGTGGAGGTAAATTATTTTTTAATAATTCATAGTTTATGATTAACCTTCCAGTTCTACCGTTTCCATCCTCAAAAGGGTGTATCTTTTCAAACTCAATATGGTACATAGCTATTTTGTTAAAAACATCTTGAGTATCATTGTTATAGTTATATACAAAATAATGCATCAGATTTTGTATTTTTTCAGGTGCTGGTGGTATATGGTCACTTCCTCTAATTAATACACTCACAGTTCTATAACCAACAGTATCTCTTATATTTTTATTGATAATTGTATTTATATTTTTTATCAATCTGTCGTCAAAAGGTACATTCTTTTGCAAACACTCAAAAACTAACTCTAATGCACTCTTATGATTAATTGCTTCGTATATTTCGCGAGGTTCTTTACCTTGTATTTTAAAGCTATTATCATTATACAAAATAGCGTATGTTTCAGCATATGTTAGTGTACTGCCTTCGATGCTGTTTGAATGATAGGTACTCCGTGTTACGAAATCCTGTAGGTATTCTTTATTCGATTGCATAGTGTATAAAAAATTTTGCATATATAATTCCTCCTCTTCTCCTTAATATTCTTTCTCCTCTACATTATATGCCGTATTGTGTGATTCAAAAAATATATGGTTTTTTAAAAGAAAATCTTCTTGTTGTAAAGCGTAGTGTAACTGTTTCTCTATGTATTTTATACCTTCTTCATTCAATTCACGCATTTTATAAATAATATCTTTCTCACGAGCCGAAAAATTATGTTCAAGCATATTTGCACATTTTCCAAATATATCTACTACGGACACATTGAGAACCTTACAAAGTTCATGCAAAGTATCCATATCTATTGAATTTTTCCCAGTTTCCCAGTTAACAATGGCTGATGCACTAACACTAAGTTTTTCGGATAGAGCTTTTCTTGTTAGTTTTCTTTTTTTCCTATAAAACAAAATATTTTTTGCAACCTCTTCTCTAACGAGTCCCAATATTATACCTCCTATCTTAAAAATATAAGTTCCTTGTAAATATATCACAAATTCTTTAAATATTCAATGTTTTTGTAGGAAAACTTTAAAAAAATGTTGCTATTATAGAAATTCTATAATATATTATTTATAGAAATACTATAAATAATATATACAGGAAAACTAAAGAGAAAGGAATGTAGAAAATGTATGGAGCTGCAATTAAACAGTATATAAAAGAAAATGGCATTAAATATTCTTTTGTAGCTGAAAAAGTAGGAGTTGATAGAGGAACATTATATGGGGTACTAGGTGGAAGGCTTAAGCTTACTATTGAGTATTATGTAGCCATATGTGATGCACTAAAACTAGATTTATACTACTTTGTTAAGAAAAATAAAAAATTATGCACAAAAGTTAGATGACTGTACAGGTAAAAAGTTTGCATACTATTTGTGTCCTATTAATCATTTTTTAAAAAATAAACCAAAATATTTATGTGTTCTACTGCAAAGTACACAACAAAAAAACTCCTAAAAGCCAAAAATACTTAGGCTTCCAAGGTAAAAACAAACTTGTCATTTGCGTCTACCTTTCTTAGGAGCAAGTGTTTTTCCAAAAGATTTCCTTCTTTTGAAAGGGAATTAAATTCCTTTGCATTGGTATTCGGAGTTATTTTCCCTAAAATAAACTTTCTGATATCCTTGCAAAGCACACCTCACGCAAATGGACGTATTGTTACTATTATCATTATTGCAATTCCCAGAGGAATTCACATAGGCAACACGATTAGAATCATTAGAATACGCGGAACGAAGCCACCAGTTGTTAAGTTTCAATTTAATCCCCATAGTATTATTTTTTTTTATTACATCTAAAAGCTAAAGATATCTTTAGCTTCCAAAGTAGAAACATAGCTTTTGCCTTCTTGCGTCTACTTTTTTTAGATGCAAGTGTTTTTCCAAAAGATCTCCTTCTTTTGAAAGGGAATTAAATTCCTTTGCATTGGTATTCGGAGTTATTTTCCCTAAAATAAACTTTCTGATATCCTTGCAAAGCACACCTCACGCAATAGCCCGTGTTGTTGCTATTATTGTTATTGCAATTCCCAGAGGAATTCACATAGGCAACATTATTGCTGCTATTCGAATAAGCGGAACGAAGCCACCAGTTGTTAAGTTTCAATCTAATCCCCGCAAATACTTATTACTTGTTCTTGCGTCTTCATTTTATAACATTAATGGATTCAATGCAATACATACTTTTCAAAAAAACTACCCCTCATTAGAAAATCCACTATCCCTTTCGGAATAGTGGATTTTTTCGCAATTATATATATTGTGGATTTTATGGTTGTTGTGCTTCTCTTACTGAACTAAATCTTGCCAAATCCTCTGATCCTACAGCTACGTTATACTCTTGTTTTAAACCATCTCTTACTAAAATATACTCCAATTCCTTAAATGATTTATCATATTGATATATTTCTACTTCTTTTGGTAGATCATCATAAAATTCAATTGTACATCCATCTGAATATTCAATATACTCTATTCCTGCTGCTATTCTCAATGTTACTGTTGGCACTATTGTTGGGTTACCGTCTTTATCTATAACTGTAGCCCCTCCTTCTATTGCATCTCCATAATCTGGATCTATATCTTCATCTGAATCATCTGGTATTGTTTCAACCTCTGGATCATCTATTGTAAGATCTATTACTTTTTCATTTTGTGTAACATCCCCATCATAGTGATAAAATGTTATTTTTGTTAAATGTGCTCCATCTGGTAATTCGTACGCCTTACTTACATCTACTGGACCTTGTATTGTTCCTCCTTTAACTTCAAATGTATCTAGTACTACTTCCTCGTCATTTATTTCTGCTGTTATTTTCTTTATTCTTCTTAGATCATGTGCATCAACTGATATAGCCTTTACAACCGGATCCTCATCATCAGTCTTTGATAAATATACTTTATCCAATGTAAACATTATTTCATTTATGTTGAACTCTTTTTTATTTCCAAGAGCACTTACTATTGTGAACTCTGGTACGCCTTGCCAATTGGCTTCTACTATAGTTTTTTTGTCCTCTGTAACTATGTAGTTTTTCTCTATCTCTTTTTTCCCTTCAACTGTTTTATACAAATTAACTTCGTCCTCAACTTTTGGTGCATATTCTGCCTCACAGTTAATAGCAATTAACGCTTGCTTTGGCTCTCTATCCGCATTAATCTCTTTTGATCTTAAAAATTTATGTAATCCTGATTTATTGTCTTGATATGTAACAATCATACTTTTCGCATTTTCATCTTCCATATCCAACGCAAAGTCTAAGCTTAATCCAGCTCCAGCATCTATACTAACGTCTTCCAAACTTATATCCTTTATGTTTCCCATACCATCATATATCTTTATACTTGTAGCCCCAGCTGGTAGATCCATTAATTGAACCACTGATGTAGGTAAATTGCTTAACTCAAACTTTTGAGTTAATTCCACGCACTCATCCCCATCTTTGAATACTGATATCTTTTTAATACCACTTAGTACGTCCGATATTTCCACTATCGCTTTTGTGCATTTATCATTTTTATATATTCTTGCTGTACCGTTCGCATCTACTCTGTTCCCATCAGCATTTCTTTGTACAACCTCTGGTGAAGTCAAATCTAACTTAAGTGCCACTGGTATCTCTATTTCTTCTTCACCAACCTTGTACTTTAAAGTCAAAAATGTTGTTCCTGCTGGTACATCTGTATAGATATTAACCAAATCTTTACCTGGCCATTCTTTATCTACATCTGCACTAGTTAATATATCTATTCCATTTACTGTCTCTAAACTTAATAACTTTGCTCCTTCTGGTAAAACCATATTTAATACTACTCTTGATCCATCTGCATCTTTTGCTGCAATTGTATATGTTACATTTATATTTTCTATATTTATTGAAAGCTCATCTCCAAATATATTCCTTACCATGAAACTTGTATCATCATCGGTTTCTGTAGCATCTGTAACCTCTTTATCAAGATTCTCATAATCATATCTTGCTACTACTTCCTTACCTTGATCCTTTTCTGATACCTTTGTTACTAATTCTATATCTCCATCTTTTCTAACTATTTCATTTATAATGGGTTGACATTCAGCATTTCCTTCGTATCCCACTTTAAATTGTACATACTTCTCCTCTTTATTTTTATATGCCCATAAAAGCTTTAAGGGATTACTTTGCGTATACGCCTGAATATCGTTTTCTTTTTTTATATCATAGTAATTATCTGGCAGATTATCGTCTGCACCTGGTTTTTCTTTTCTTTTATCATTATTTTTTATTCTAATAGTTGCATTTTCATCTGCTTCTATTACTGCCAAAATAGTTTTTTCATCACTACTTTTTTGCCAGAAAAGCTTTTTAGCTTTTGTCTCAATCTCTTTACCATCTGTAGTAGTAACTATATATATATCATCTAATTCGAATTCTCTGTCGTTCTCTTTTGCCTCCTCTTTTGCTTCTATTTGATATAATACTTTATCTCCGTTAGTTTTAGTATATACTTTCCCCTCTATTTTGGGTGTCGCACTTGCAACATTGGTTAGGGCACATACACTCAACATAGAAATTCCTGCCGACAACAACATTTTTTTTGTTTTATCTGAAAATAACGTATATCCACCTTTTTTTGTATTATGTACTCTTCTGTTAAACATTAGCTATTCCTCCTTAAAATTTATAGTTGTTAGGTTTCAAGCCATTTTTTAGTGTAGTACAGTTCCATTAAATAATGTTATCTTATCGCTTTCTATTGTTAGAGTATCTCCCAACGCATCTGTTACAACCACTTTTGCAAATCCTATATTTCCATCTTCTCTTGTAACCATACAGTTTACATGTAGCTCTGTTGGTAACTCATCATAGAACCTAACTACAGTATCTTTTAAGTTCTTATCAGTAACATCATCATAAGCAACTTCTTTTATACCATATTTAGCTGTTACTTTAGCTCCAGTAATATTTCCCGAATTATCTCTATCTATATCTCTATCTGAATTCTTTACTGTTATTCTCTCGTCTGACCCTACTTCATTTACATTCACTAACTCATCTATTGTATTGCAATTTTGGTGACTTGTTTTATTTTCTCCTTCTCCTAATTCATATGCAGCACCATATACATGTACTTCTTCTACTTTACCTTCTGGTATTAAATATGTTTTTGTAACCTTTGTTGGAAGATCTCCTCTGAATTTTTCTAGTACATAAGTTCTTCTATATTGATCAGCCCAAGCAGATCTTGCACTTTCTGCCTTACGATACTCATCCCAAGCTCTGTACGCTGCAAACTTTGCATCATAATCTGGATCATCCTCTGCTGGCATTTCTGTTTCCTCATCAACATCTGGCATTTCTACTTCTTCCGGTTCTGGATCATCTTCTGCTGTAGCTAATACCATTGTTATTTCTATTTTATCAATTCCTCGCTCATCTCTTATATCTACTGAAAGTGAACCGCTATTTGTATATGCATTGTGCTCGCTATATGTTGCGTATACTGATTGATATACAGCATCGTCAATTGATACTTCTCTTACATTACCTAATGCATCTGTAATTTTTATGATTGGTTGTCCCATTATATCTATTGCTACTTCATATTTTTCTAGTGTGTATTGATCATAATATACTGCTGTTTCGCCATTTTCTTTTATAGGACGCTTATTATCTTGTTCTGCTCCAAAGTTTTGGTTAATTGTAGCATCTCCATCTCTTTCTATTGAACCCAATCCTGCTTCTATATCCTGAGTAACCAATTTATAATGTCCTTCTTCGTCTTTTACAAACTCAGCAACTGTAATCTCTTTATCTTCTATATCCTCAGTTAATTCTATATCCAATGCATTACCAACACCATCACAAACTCTGACTGCTGTTGTATCATCTGTAATGCTAAATAAACACAATACTGATTCTTTTATCTTGTCATCCAAAAATGGATAAACTCTATTTCCTCTTGAATCCCTTATTACTTCTTCTTCATAAGCCTCTTTGGGTCCCTTTAGTGTAACTATCTTGTAGATTCCACTCTTTAAGTCTGTTGCTTCAACAATACCCTTTTTCTGCTCTCTACTAAAATATACTCTTGCCCTTGCTGATTCTTCGTTACTTTTTTCAATTGTATATCCAGTTTCATCACTTCCATCAGCACTATATGAAATAATAACTGGAATATCTTTATCCAATACCAATGGTATTACTAACTCTCCTGGTTTAGGGTTATCTTCAGTTCCCATCTCATATTCTAAAACTAACTTTGTTGTACCAGAAGGTACGTTAGTATAAACATGTCCTCCATTTATAGCAAGATCAACATCTTCTCCAGCCGCTGTCTTTATTCCTGTTAATTTGTACTCTGTTTCTATGTCCAAAGCTATTTGTGAACCATCAATATTTCTTGTATTATATACAATTTTAAATGGAATCTCTTCTTCTGCTGGTACCTCAAGTTTAGTAGCATTACCTAAAATATCATATATCATAAAATACTCGTCTTCAGGCTCTAGCATATACTTTAATTCAACTTCTTTATCTCTTTCTTTCTCTCTTAAAACTACCCTATTAAGTCCGCACGCATCTTCTATTCTGTATACTTTAGTTTTATCAGTAAATTTTGCTTGCAAGTACCACCCTTGATTATTTGTAGATCTATACTGTATCAATGATTCCTTTTCACATGTAGGTCCATCATTATCTACTTCTGCATCAATCTCATTAAATGAAATTTCTATCCCATCATCATTAGAATTATTATTCTTTAAAATTACATATTCTGTATCTTTTGGAACCTCTATTACTACAAGTGCACTTTGTTGGCCCTTTACTGCACCTACATACTCTTTTAGCGCTTTGTTCGCGTCGGGTAAATATATACCTTCCAATTTTCTATTTTTATCAGACTCTTTTATTTCTATTTGGTATCTTGTGTATGTATTTTCTACAGTATCCTTTAACACGTCATTTTCGTAGGCATCCTCTTTCTGCACTTCTACTTTGCGTCCATACTGATCTAGTTCTTTATTATAATAAACATCTTTCATGTGAGTTATTTTGTAACTCATAACGGCATGTGCTTCTTGACTAAACAATACTACGCTTAATAAAGAGAGTCCCATTGCTAACAGTATTTTTTTAGTTTTATCTGAAAATAGCGTGTAACCCCCATTTTTCATTTCTTGAAACTTTTTAGTCATTCTTGTTGTCTTGAACATTAGCCATTCCTCCTTGAAATAATTTGTTTGAGTAATATACTGCTATTATCATCCCTAACAACCTTAAGGCTAAAACATTTCTATTACACTTGAATATTCTCGTCCATTCTTCTTTTTAAATTAACTTATTTTTACTTTTGTTAATAAAATTTCTTTTGATGTATTTTTTTGAATGTTATCTACAAATAATACCTAAAAAAAGATTTCTAAAAACTTTTTTGTCTTTAGAAATCCTCTTTACTAATAGTTCTCTGCTTTGATTTGGAAGTACGCTTTAGGATGTTCACATACTGGACATATCTCTGGAGCTTTCTTTCCTATATGGATGTGTCCACAATTACCACACTGCCATATCATATCCTGATCCTTCGAGAACACCAGCCCTCCTTGGACATTCTTCAAAAGCTTCCTATATCTCTCCTCGTGCTCCTTCTCTATCTTTCCTACCGCTTCAAACAAATATGCTATTTTTGTAAAGCCCTCTTCTTTCGCCTCTTGAGCAAATTTCGCATACATGTCGGTCCACTCAAAGTTCTCTCCATTTGCTGCATCCAACAAATTCTCATCTGTAGCTGGTACCCCATCATGTAATAATTTAAACCAAATCTTTGCATGCTCCTTCTCATTCTCCGCTGTCTCTTTAAATATGTTTGCTATCTGCTCATATCCCTCTTTCTTTGCTTTTGCCGCATAATACGTATACTTGTTACGAGCTTGCGATTCTCCTGCAAATGCTGCCATAAGATTCGCTTCTGTCCTTGATCCTTTTAATTCTGGCATACTTAACTTAAGTCCCCTTTCTCTTTGATTTTCGTAAAATATGTTTACCCATATAGTATATTTTATTCTCACGCTTTTTTCAAGTCAATATAACTCTTAATTACTCCCTCGTTTTGCCATTCTTATCTACGTGCGTAATTTCCTCACACATGCACGCTCTTTTCTTTTCCTTATTTGATTCCCCTCTCTCCTCTTCTCCTAATAACTTGTAAAACCTATCTTTATCTTTCGCTTTTCCTGGATTTATTGCTCCTTTTCCTATAAGATATTTAGTCATCTTTATATCTTCTCTCTCAAATGCTATTCCTACTGCCGTCCATCCACTATTGTCTATATTGTACACTAGTTCACTTTGTTTATTAACTAATGTTTCTACCACCTTCATATATCCTCCTTGACACGCATGCATCAATAAGTCTTTGCCGTTTTTGTCGACCATATTTACATCAACGCTATCTATCATAGCGTCTATTATAAATGCCATACTTTCGCCTTGCTCTAGCGCATACATCAATACACTTTTATCCCTAGCATCTTTTAACTCTACATTTGCTCCTCTCTCTACTAACTTTCTTGCTATATCAACATTCCCTCTTCTTATTGCGTACATCAATGCACATCTTTTGTTCTTATCTGATTCATCAACATTAATCCCTTTGTCTAATAGCTTTGTTACTTTTTCTATTGTGCATCCACCAATAATTAATTTAAGCAACACGTATTTTTCTATATTCTTTTGCTCATTCTTATTTATTTCCACTCTCTTTTCCACTTCTTTTGCACCGTAACTTTTCAATATTTTTCTAATGTTTTCATTTACAGCCACCTTAAGGTATATTTCATCTTTCGTTACATCTATTCCCGTATCTAATAATTGCCTTACCTTAGCCTCATCTGATTGTCTACACGCATCTATCAATCTATATGATATCTTTGCAGTAAGTATCCCATTAACATAATTTAATATATTTTTTCTGCCACATAATTCATCTATTATATATTTGTCATCCTTTATATATTGCAGAGATTCTATTGTTTTTTTAACGCCAAATCTGTCTACTAAATATCGTGTAACCTCTCTATTCGATTTACTAAAACATTTTCCAAGACTTCCTGGCCCTATTATTCCCTCAGTGTCTAATATCTTAGCTAGTTCATTTATGTTACCATCCCTACAAGCAACTAACATCTTTTCTTTGTTTTTATTCTTAAGAATATTTAATATTACTTTATTTTTTGCCAAGTTTAGTGGTTTATCCCCACTGTCATTAACTGCATTTATATTTACTCCGTCGTATGACAATAATTTTTTTATTATCTTTAAGTGCCCCTCTCTACATGCTACGTGCAATAGCGTATCTCCATTTTTTACAATTTCATTTACATTTTGATTTGATAATAATTCGGTTACTATATCTGTGTACCCTTTGTAACATGCTGCACCAATTGGTGTGATTCCTTCAATATTAGCCTTATTCTTATCTGCACCCGCTTCAAGCAATTTTTTTACTACATCAATATGTCCCTTTTGGCTTGCTAAATATAGTGGCGTAACTTCTCTGCTGTTAGTTACATTTACATTTGCACCTGCCTTAATCAATTTATCCACTATAGGCAGGCATCCATTATAGCAGGCTAAATATAGTGGAGTCTCTTCCCCATTCCTGGATTGCTCTGTATTCGCACCAGCCTCAAGCAATTTTTCTACCACAACTACCCGCTTGTTCATACACGCAACATATAAAGGTGTAATTCCTTGGTTTGCTAGCTTATCTATATCTGCTCCCGCCTCCAAAAGCTTTTCTACTACTCCTGCATACCCTAACTCACTTGCTATATGTAATGGTGTACAACCATCGTCTCCACCCTTATTTATATCTGCTCCTGCCTTTATCAACTCATCCAATATCTCTTTCTGATTAACTGTACACGCCACATACGTTGGTGTTGTACCCGTATTATCTTCTGCATTTACGTCTACCCCAACCTTTAATAATATCTCTACCACATTTTTAAATCCATAAAAGCACGTTACATGTAGTGGCGTATACCCATTTTCATCTGGTATATTTACATCTGCTCCTGCCTCTAATAATTTCTTTAATACATCCAATTTCCCCTTTTTACATGCTTTATACGCAGGTGTAGTTTTCGATTTATCTAACGAATTTACGTCTGCTCCTACCTCCAACAGTTTTTCTACTATTTTTTTATATCCACAATAACTCGCCAAATGTAGCGGTGTATATCCATCTATATCCTTCACATCTACTTTTGCTCCCAAACTCAATAATCTTTCTACCACCTTCAAGTTTCCTATTTCACACGCCCTATGTAGTGGTGTAGTTCCTCTTTCATTTACTGCATTTATGTCTTTGCCTTCTATTATCTTCAAATAACCCTTTTTCTGCGCTTCGTATAATGGCACAAGCCCAGAACCATCAATGTCCTTGTCAAAATCAGTTTTTAATATTTTACTTGTTTTGGAAAATTCCATTTTTTCATTCTTTTCTGCTCTCACAATTATCCTCCTTATATCTCTAGCTACCGCCACATTTTATATATTATTCTATTTTACCTTCACTACCCTAACTTTTTTGTCAAATAATAACTATAAACTGACTACCAGATTATATAATACTTTGCACAAATTGTAAACAGTAATATGTAACATAATCATTAATGTTTTTTTATCTCAAATACCTTTTTAGAGGAGGCCGTAAAATATAGAAATGTATAAAATTTTCCATTGGAATCTATATAAAAGTCACTTTCAATTGTTTTTAAAATACTTTTCAAAAAAAAAGGGAGAAAATCACATTTCCCCCAAAAATAATAATTAAAAATATCTTATATGCTTTTTGCAAAAAAACCATGTAAATTGCAATAAGCGTACAATGTGCCTTTACCCATATTCAAAAATCTCGCTTCTGCTTTTTGCTCTGGATATAACTTTACAATATCACATCTATCACCTGTTACATACGCGATAAATGACATATAGTGTTCTTTTGTCATACCATGAGTCATAGAAACATAATACTCATTTTCAATAGTATCACAAGTCATTGTGTGCTTCTCATTCTCTGGCATTGGCTCTAATGCCTGCAAATTAGAACCACAACAGTAAACTTTACTATCTACCATTGAATGAATTATGTTTCCACAAATCGGGCATACATAAAATTTGGATTTTGACATATCTTTCTGTGTACTTTGATTATTCATTTTTGTATTCCTCCTGTAATTTAGAATTTTTCTTTATACTAAAGCACAACTAGTACTTTTCTAAGTATAAATACAAAAATTTGTGACATCCTCCCCTACCTACACCTCAAATTTTTGCCATAAAATTCTCGGTGTGGAGGTAGGGGCTTCCTTTTGCAACAATGTGCAAACAGTCGGTTCTCCTTCGATAGCACTAATGTGCTAAGACAGTACGATGCTTATCCCGTGTGCCCCACGGTTTTTTATTTTCTATGTTGCAATTCATCTCACCACCTATAGAGGTGGGAGAATTCTTGCTAATATCTGTTAAAAAGCTCGTTACTACAAACGTAACGAGCCTTTATCGAACAATTATGTAAAATAATTACTTTATTTCTACTGTTGCTCCGATTTCTTTAAATTTAGCTTCTATTGAAGCTGCTTCGTCTTTTGATACACTTTCTTTTAATGTAGCTGGTGCAGAACTTACTAGATCTTTAGCCTCTTTTAATCCTAATCCTGTAAATTCTCTTACTAATTTAATAGCTTGTATCTTCTCTGATCCACCGTCTTTTAATACAACAGTAAACTCAGTTTTTTCCTCTGAAGCTGCTGCTCCACCTGCTGCCGGTGCTGCTGCTACTGCTACTGGAGCTGCTGCTGATACACCAAACTTCTCCTCTAATTCTTTTACTAACTCTGATAACTCTAAAACTGTTAAAGCCTCTACTTCTTCAATTACCTTTAATACTTTTTCACTAGCCATTTTCAATATCCTCCATTTGTCAAATTATTTTTTTTATTTTTTTACGCATTTGCTTTTTTCTCTGCAATCGCATTCAATGCAACAACTAGTCCTCGTAAATTTCCGTTAAGAACATTTACAAAGCCTGCAATTGGTGAATTGAATCCTGCAAGTACTTTCGCAATAAGCTCTTCTCTTGATGGTAACTCTGACAACTCTTTTATCTTCTTCTCGTCAAAGATACTTCCCTCTACTATTCCTATTTTTACTTCAAGATGCTCAAACTTTTTAGCAAACTCCTCTATCACCTTAGCAGGAGCTACAACATCCTCATAACTATATGCTATAGCTGTAGGTCCATTTAAATACGCATCCACTTCACTATAACCACTATTGTTCATAGCAAACCTAGTAAGTGTATTCTTCACAACTTCATACTTAACATTTGCTTTTCTAAGAGCAGTTCTAAGTTCTGTATCTTGCTCAACTGTCAATCCTCTATAATCAACAAGTACAACTGTCTTCGAATTAGAAATCTTTTCTGTAAGTTGCTCAACTATAGTCTTTTTAGCCTCCAATATTTGCTTACTTGGCACTATTGTTCACCTCCTCCTAAATATACCGGCAATACAAACAAGCCCTCAATAGGTTCTGCCTACGAGGACTTGTTTTAGAGTATATTTTTTAGACAACACTTAAACAAAATCCTCGGTAGGTAAATTTTTATATATTCTATATAGAATACAACCTACTGTCTTCGGCATAATGCATTTACAAAAGATATTATATACTATAAATTAACCTTTGTAAATAGTTTTTTTTATTATTATTCCATAACCTTTGCAGGATTAATTTTTATTCCAGGACCCATTGTAGACGCAATAACCAAGCTCTTTATGTATTGGCCTTTTGAAGCCGATGGCTTTGCTTTAACTACTGCCGCTAATAATGTGCGGAAGTTTTCTGTTAATTTTTCTGTCCCAAATGACGCCTTTCCTATTGGACAGTGTATAATATTAGTTTTATCTAATCTATACTCTATCTTTCCGGCCTTTATATCAGCTATGGCTTTTGTTATATCCATTGTAACTGTACCTGCTTTAGGATTTGGCATTAACCCCTTAGGTCCTAACACCTTACCTAGTCTACCAACTACACCCATCATGTCAGGAGTTGCTACTACAACATCAAACTCAAACCAATTGTCATTTTGAATTTTTGCTACTAAATCTGCATCCCCTACATAATCAGCTCCGGCCTTCTCTGCTTCAGTAGCTTTATCTCCCTTAGCAAATACTAACACTCTTACTTTTTTCCCTGTTCCATGAGGTAACACAACCGCACCTCTTACCTGCTGATCCGCGTGCCTTGAATCTACTCCAAGTCTTATATGAACTTCTATTGTCTCATCAAACTTAGCCTTCGCTGTTTGCTGAACCAAACCTAATGCCTCTTCAGGATCATATAATTTCAACTTATCAACAAGTTTTGAACTTTCAGCATACTTCTTTCCTTTTTTCATATTATTTCACTCTCCTTGTGGTAAATTTTACGGAAACTCCTAAATTTCCTCCCACATTAACTATTAACGTTAACTGGTTTGCCTTCTACTACTATACCCATACTTCTCGCTGTACCTGCAACCATATTTGCAGCTGCTTCTACTGTCGCGGCATTTAAGTCAGGCATTTTCTGCTCAGCAATCTTTAATACCTCATCCCAAGATATTTTTGCTACCTTATCTTTATTAGGTTTTCCTGAGCCACTCTCAATCTTACACGCTTTCTTTAACAACACAGATGCAGGTGGTGTCTTTAACACAAACGAAAATGATCTGTCAGCATATATAGTAATAACTACTGGTATTACTAATCCTGCATCTTTCGCTGTCTTCTCATTAAACTCCTTACAAAACCCACCAATATTAACACCATGCTGTCCTAAAGCTGGTCCTACCGGTGGAGCCGGAGTTGCTTTTCCTGCACTAATCTGTAATTTTACAACGGCTGTAACTTTTTTAGCCATCTTTTCCACCTCCCAATTTTTTACAAAACGCGAATAATACACTTAACCTTAGGTGCATAGTTCACTTTTTAATATAACAAACACCTGTAGGTTGATACTAACCTACCAGCGTGTATTTTATCAACAAATTAACTATTTGTCAACCTATAATTTTTTGTATCTGCATAAATTCTAACTCAACTGGTGTCTCTCTACCAAACATAGCTACAGACACTCTAACTCGTTTCTTCTCCATATTTATCTCTTCAACTGTACCTATAAAATTCTCTAGTGGCCCCGTCACTATTTTAACACTATCTCCAACTTCAAAATCCACAACCGTGCTCTCTTCTACTCCCATAGCCCTCATTTCAGAATCTGATAGCGGAACAGGCTTAGTTCCAGCTCCTACAAATCCAGTTATTCCTCTTACTCCTCTTACAGCTCCCCACGAATCATCATTCATGACCATCTTTATTAAAACGTAATTAGGAAATACCTTTCTTAGTGTAGTCTTTCTCTTTCCCGCTTTTATCTCGGTTCTCTCTTCCATCGGAACAACAATATCTACTATATAGTTCTGCATTCCTCTGTTCTCTACCATCTTCTCTAAGTTGGCTTTCACTTTGTTCTCATAACCAGAATATGTATATACCACGTACCACTTAGCTTCATTCGATGAATCACTCAACTCCATCTAATTCCCTCCCTTCCTAATAGGTATGGTAAAACTTTTCCAAAACCTAAATACTTTAACAACATATAAGCCTCTTGATATAGCCCAATAAGTCTATTAGAAACCTAATCACTTACGGCATCACAAGAAGCATATTTCTTATGTTTTTTTTGCATGTCAACACCTTGAAACAATAACCATGTCAAAATATTTATCTGTATATCCAAGAAGCTAATTTACTGAATAATCCGTCCGCAACCCATATGAGCATTCCAGTTAACAAAGTAAATACCAACACAGTTACCGTATTATTGATTAGCTGAGCTCTATCAGGCCAAACTACCTTTTTTAACTCATTCTTCATATCTTTAAAATAATTTCTAAAATTTTTCATTTTTTTATTAACCTTTGCTTCCTTATTATCATCCATTTTTATATCCCTTGCTTCTCCTGTCATATTTTCACATCTCCATTATTTAAGAAGTATTTTTACTATTTCGTTTCCTTGTGTGCAGTATGCTTTCTGCAAAATCTACAATACTTGCGCATTTCTAATCTATCAGGATCATTCCTTTTGTTTTTCTTTGTATCATAATTTCTTTGCTTACACTCTGCACATGCCAATGTAATCTTTACTCTCATTTCTACACCCCCATATATTCTTAACATTGATTTTACCTACACTATATATTCTCCTAAAATTCAAACTACCTCAAAGAAAAATAATGTACACCTAAACTATTGGCAGCTAACATTACATACTTTTATGTAATGAAGACAAAAAAACTCACCAATCTAATAAGCCAGTCATTAATTTATCATATATATTGTCAAAAGTCAATACTAAATATTTTTCCTTATATGGACTTTTTTTGTTTATATACCATTTTCTTATATTGTTGACAAACTTTCTTTTTTTGATACAATGTATAGTTGTATTAATATTGCAAAAAGGAGTTATATTATGTTTGGTAAAATTGCTACATGTGCGTTAAATAAATCTTTGAGAGACGATCCTTTTAGAGATACCCTAGATAATGCAATATCTTGTGGTAACTATGCCACCGTTAAATCTTTTTTAGATAGAGGAGCTATGCTTAACTTAGATATTAGCAATACAAAATCTTGTCTTAATATAGTTATTTTGAATAAGGACATCAAAACTTTGTATGTTCTATTAAATCATATAATATACAGAACAGAAAATGCTACATGTTTGTACGATAAAAAAGTTTCATCTTTGTTAACTACTTCAGACATTTCTAAAAAGTCCCCTATACGTACAGCTATAGATATGTTTTTATCATCTAGTTCTTTTGATGATAAAAAATTTTTCAAGCAATGCATTAAATTGCTTTATAATAACCCGTTATTCGATAAAAATAATTCTGAATTGTTTAATACTAATTGGAAAACAACTTCCAATTATTTCTTAGAATATAATCAATCTCTTTTGAAATCAGTTGAAAATTATGTACTTGATACCAAAGATCGAGAATTAATACAATTTTTCATAGAAAATGGATTAAACTATGTAGATAGCGCTATATTATGCGTTAATCCTAGCTTTTACTCACACTCAGCCATAATTATCAAATTTAACAAGCCAATTAAATTTAGAGATTCACTAGAAAATGTGGCAGGTATACTATATAGTTTCGCTCTTAAGGGAAAAACTGACAATTCTAAAATAACTTTTTGGGATAGAAATTTACATTCATTAGAACAAATAAAAAGTTTTATACTATCATGCAATGCTTATATGCATAGAATATTTCTTACATCTCATGATTTTTCAAAAATGGACAAGTTTAGCGGCAATTCTATATTTGACTGTTCTTTGGTAGAGTCATCTTATGTTCATGAGAGTGTTTCATCTACATTCAATATTTTAAAAAACCTTAGAAAAGTTCCTGATTCCTCTTGGATAAGGCTTAATCCATTACTGAAAGAATTTACATCAAATGTTGAAAAAATGTCTTATTTGTTTAGTCTCTACAACTCTAATGCTATAAATTTTGCTTCAAAAGACAAAATTTCAGATTATTCTTTTGATTCAGGATGCCTTGTATTAAATTTAAATAATACAGGAAAAAGTGTCTATGAATTTATATGGGAAAAGCCAAAACGTCTTAATTTATCCCACGATCAAAAACTTGACATCATAGAAAAATTTCTTAATATGGAATGTTTAAAAGTTCTAAAAGAAAACTCTATACTATCAGTGGATTCTATTACATTTTCATTAGATGACTTTTACAAATTGCCAAGAACATATCCAAATGACTTACATGAAAAATTTTATTACCCAAAAACTCTTAAGCTTGATCTTAATTTTGATCCTTCAACTTCTGCCTTAAGAGATGCTGCAACCGTAGCACAGTGTGGTTATAAAATGATGTCTATGTTAGAAAATTTTAATATTCATTTAGAAACTTACTCTTTCTTTAGAAAAAACTGTGTAACCACTCTAAAGCAGATTCTGTCTGAATGCGGCTATAAAGATCATATAGATCAATTGGATAAAAATCTTAACATATTTCAAAAAATACATCCTCTAACTGTAGTCACAAGACTTCAGCGATTGATTAAGAAAAAAAGTAAAAACCTTATCAAAGGAAAAGATATGGTTTAATCGTAAAATTTGCACGCAAAAAAGTAGACTTCTTTTGTAGCCCCTTTAGAGGGCAAACAGTTAACATCAATCTTATAGCCACAAAACAAACCACCGATTAAACCAGTGATGATGATTATTCTAAGCTTTTTTCTCTAACATAGAATACCTTGAAACTTTTTTATCCATTTTTATGTAAACTATCATTTGTGGATGTGGAGCAACATCTATACTCTCCATATTCTCATCCCACATTTCTTTTATCTCTTGGCAAAATTTCGTGCCATCCGGGTTCATCACCTCTATACTATCCCCTAGCATAAATCTATTTCTTTGTTCTACTTTTGCGATATGAGTAAACTCATCGTACTCTAGCGCCATTCCTAAAAACTCATAGTCCCTTATATATGTACTTGTGTTATATATCTGTTCATTCCCATCCGGCTTTCTATCAAAAAATCCAGTTGTATATGCTCTATGGCTTGCTCGCGAAACTTCCTCTACTAGCGATTTATCAACTATATAATTTTCAGGATCTTTATAATATGCATCTATTGCCTTTCTATATGCACCAACTACTGTTGCAACATAAAAAGCGCTCTTCATTCTACCTTCAATCTTAAGACTAGATACTTTTGCCTTTATTATTTCTGGTATGCGTTCTATCAAGCACAAATCTTTTGAATTATAAATGTAAGTACCCTTTTCATCCTCAAATACTGGCATGTACTCACCTGGTCTTTTCTCTTCCATTAAATAATACTTCCATCTACAAGGATGCGCACACTGACCCTTATTGGAATCTCTACTGGCCATATAATTACTCAAAAGACATCGTCCTGAGTAGGATATACACATAGCACCATGCACAAACATCTCAAGTTCCAAGTCCTCTTTTGTATTATCACGAATCTCTTTTATCTCCTCAAATGACAACTCTCGGGCCAATACTACTCTTTTTACACCCATACTATGCCAAAAATTTGCACTTTTGTAATTTGTATTATTAGCTTGTGTACTAAGGTGGATCTCCATGTTGGGAGCATTTTCTTTTACTATACTAAACACACCTGGGTCAGACACCAATACCGCATCTACTCCTACTTTTGCTACCTCCTTTATGTAGCTATCCATGCCCGCTAAATCACTATTATGAGGTATGATATTCATTGTAAGATAAACTTTTTTGCCTCTTTCATGTGCAAAAGAAACTCCCTCTCTCATTTCTTGCAACGAAAAATTATCTGCATACTCCCTTAATCCAAATTTTTCTCCACCTATATAAACCGCGTCAGCTCCGTAAGATATCGCAATCTTCAATTTTTCCAAATTCCCTGCTGGTGCTAATAATTCAACTTTCATAGATAATCCTCTCCACTTCTTGCAAATTTCAAAAAACTAAGTGCCACTCCGTCGCCTATAGGTATTATAGCTGTCTCCATTGACGCATCATTACATATAGAATGCGCGTACTCCCTAAGCTTTCGTATTAATGTCTTCTTTCTTTTGTCCACAAGCTCATCACTTGCTACCATACCTTTGTATAAGACATTATCAGACATTATAATCGCACCATCATTTAGTTTATTCCTTGCTCCTTCTAAAAATTCAAAATACTGCCCCTTCGCCGCATCAATAAACAACATATCGTATTTCGCATCAATGTCTAGCAAAACTTCTCTTGCATCACCTAAAATAACATTTATCTTATTATCCAAATTAGCCCGCTTTATATTTTCTCTCGCTTTAGTCGCCATTTCATCATTTATCTCTATGGTATCTATCATACCACCTTCCTCTAACACCTGCGACATGGTAATAGCAGAATACCCTATTGCAGTGCCAATCTCTAAAATACGCTTGGGCCTCTTAATCATTCCTACCACAATAATAAACCTTGCCACCTCAGGAAGCACAATTGGCACATGCCGATCCTTAGCATATTCCTCCATCTCTTTTAATATATCTACCGACTTTGGAATCATATCTCTTATATAATTATTTATGTAATCGTAACAAATCATACTATTCTCCTATTCATTCACTTTTTTAATCGCCCTCATATGTTCTTCGTTTGTAGTGGAAAAAATATGCCCACCATCCTTTTTTGCAACAAAATAGTAGTAATCATTCTTTTCTGGATAAAGCACCGCTTCTATAGATGCCTTACCTGGGCAACATATGGGTCCTACTGGCAATCCCTCATTTAAATATGTATTATACGGGCTATCTATTTGTGTGTCACTTATACTAAGTACTGGCTTAGTTATACCATACTTGTTATACAATACATATTGTACAGTAGCACAAGACTGCAACTTTTTCATATCGGTACTATTTAATCTATTATAAAAAACTCCAGCTATTTTCCTTCTGTCAGATGGCAATTTTGCTTCCTTTTCCACAATAGATGCTAAAGTTATAACGTCTTGAATAGTCATATTCATTCTTTTTGCCCTAGTATAATACTCCTTTTCAAACTTCTTATCAAAATTTCTAAGAAACTTGTTTATAACATCCTTTGCCGATTCTGTAGCCATAAACTCATATGTGTCAGGAAATAAATATCCTTCAATCCACATGTTCTTTCCTCTCACATCATCCAAAAATTCATAATCAAAATATTCTTCATTAACTGCTCTTATAAATTCTTGTTCCCTTACTACTCCCTTACTAACTAATATGTCAACTATTTGCTTGTAGCAACTACCTTCCGGTATAGTTACCCTTACACAAACAGACTTCCCAGATAATGCATTCATTATCTGGGCATAAGAATAATCTTTTGATATTATGTGCATACCAGCCTGGTACCTACCATCGTATCCATGTATCCTGGATACGATTCTAAACACCAGTCTGCTTTTTATAACACCTGCATCAAACAAATTTTCTGCTATTTGCCTTGTCCCAGCTCCATACGGTACATTAAATCTAACAACATCAGAAACATTCGCACGAGCCAGCATACTTAAGTTATATACATCGCTTTTAGCATACTTATACGATAAACAACTCAACACCACTGCCGCTACAAGCACTCCGATACAGTAGATTTTCCTAAATTTCGACTTCCTTGTAATATCTCTTTGCTCATCTAACTCGTTTAAATCGTTCATCATAATATAACCTCTTTTATATATTAGTTTTTATTTCTTGCCTGAAACTTTGCCCTTTGCTCTGTGTTCAAAATCTTCTTCCTCATCCTTATATTTTCTGGGGTTATCTCTACCAATTCATCATCACCTATAAACTCAAGGCACTGCTCCAAACTCATCACTCTAGGTGGCACTAATCTTAGTGCTTCATCTGCTCCTGATGCTCTCATATTAGTAACATGTTTTCTCTTACAAACATTTATTACTATATCCTCTTGTCGTGCGTTTTCTCCTACTATCATGCCCTCATATACCTTCACTCCGGGCACTATAAACAAACTTCCCCTCTCTTGCGCATTGAACAAGCCATAAGTTACAGCCTCTCCATCTTCCCACGCAACCATGGATCCTCTTTGCCTTACCTGAATATCTCCTTTATATGGTTCAAATCCACTAAATAAGTGATTCATTATTCCATTTCCTTTTGTGTCAGTCATAAGCTCTGATCTATATCCTATCAGGCATCTCGATGGTATCTTAAACTCTAGCCTCATATATCCACCATTAGCTGATGTCATATTGACCATCTCTGCCTTTCTCATACCGAGCTTTTCCATAACAACTCCCATAAATTCTTCCGGAACATCTATTATAAGATACTCCATAGGCTCATGTACCTTCCCATCTATTTCTTTTAAAATTACTGCTGGCTTGGATACCTGGAATTCATAGCCTTGTCTTCTCATTGTCTCTATCAATATAGACAAATGCAATTCCCCTCTACCTGATACTTTAAATGAATCAGGAGAATCTGTTTCTTCAACCCTTAAACTCAAATTGGTCTCAAGTTCTTTATAGAGTCTATCTCTTACATGTCTTGATGTAACAAATGTCCCTTCTCTACCTGCAAATGGACTGTTGTTAACACTAAACGTCATAGATAATGTTGGCTCATCTATATCAATAAATGGTAGCGGATCCGGGCAATCGGCCGAACATATAGTCTCACCTATTGTTATATCTCCTACTCCCGACACAGCTATTATATCACCCACTTTTGAATCGCTAACTTCTACTCTCTTTAAGCCCTCGAAAGTATATAGCTTGCCTATCTTAGTTGCATCATTATTACCATTTTTTCTACATATAACGGCCGGCATTCCAACCTTTATTTCTCCTCTTTCTACCTTTCCTATAGCAATTCTTCCAACATACTCATCATAATCTATACTAGATACCAAAACTTGTAATTCACCATTCTCATCCCCCTTAGGCGATGGAACTTTATCTAGTATTGTTTCAAATAGTGGCTTTAAATCTTTCTTATCATCCCCTAAATCGTACACAGCATAGCCATCTCTCGCCGATGCATACACAACCGGGAACTCTATTTGATCATCATCTGCACCAAGCTCTATAAATAGCTCCAGCACTTCATCTAATACTTCACTAGGTCTTGCTTCTGGCCTATCTATTTTATTAACAACAACTATCGGCTTCAAATTTAACTGAAGCGCCTTTTTTAGCACAAAACGAGTCTGTGGCATTGTACCCTCAAATGCATCTACCAAAAGAAGTACACCATCTACCATTTTTAAAACACGCTCAACTTCTCCTCCGAAATCCGCATGCCCTGGTGTATCTACAATATTTATCTTTGTTTTGTTGTACCATACTGCAGTATTTTTAGCTAATATTGTAATTCCTCTCTCTTTCTCTAGATCATTTGAATCCATAACTCTTTCTGCAACTTGTTCATTCGCTCTAAATGTACCACTTTGTCTTAACAGACCATCAACTAATGTAGTCTTACCATGGTCTACATGGGCAATTATTGCCACGTTTCTAATATTTTCTTTCAAAGTACTCATTTCTTATCACCTTTTATCTCCTTCAAAATATCTTAAAATTATGCAATCATCTCATTGTACGATTTTTTTTGCAAAATGTCAAGATATTATACATCCCATATCTTTACCTTTTTGGGAGTTTCTTTCTTTTTTTATATCAAGCTTTACACCTTTTTCTATATTCCTTAGCTCTACAACAGCGTCTATATCTTTCAATGTTAATCTTTTTTCTATTTTTTCTTCACCTTTTTGTTTGTTATAAATATCTATTAATGTAGGATCCATCCCACTTGCAGGTAAAATAGTTCTATTATCATCAAGTGATATTATATCAAAATTTTCTTTTATATCGTTTATAAACTTGTCCACTCCTTTTGTGTCTAAAGTTCTTGCTATGGTTTCCTTTTGACGCAATAAGCCATTTCTAGCTTGCTCCAAATTACGCACTTTCTCCTGATCGTTTTTTCTTATTTCTGATCCATTTTCACCGTAAAAACTTCTTTCAGTAATACCCATCATATTTAAAGCAATGTCGTAATCTCTAAATAGCTTCACTCTTCTATTTATCCCATCAACAACAACATCAAGTGATTTATTAATTTCATTTGCTACAATATTATCAATTTGAGCATCATATTGAGGTTTGTATTCTACATCATTTATTCTACTACTAAGCGCTTTTAATCCTCTTAACAAAAGACACGCATTCCTTTTAGTTAACTCTTTTATTTTATCTTTCACCTCAAACAATTCTTCATTTAAGGCATCTCTATATTTGTAAGCACTCGCCACCCTATTAATTGATTCATCAAGCATAGCCACATTTAAATCTTGTATTTTTGCATCAACTGATTTTAATAATTCTTCTACATTTACCATAATATTCCCCTCCTCTTTCTTTATAACAAAACTATCTCCTTTCTTATTCCTCGTATATACATAAAAATCCTTTTTTTATAAAGATTTTTTTTGCAATTTAACTAACTATCTATCACCTTATTTTTAGACCTACTTATGTATTGACTAATGTTTTGAATTATACCCATCTCAAACTCTCTTCTTGCTGCCTTTATAAATCCCACAATTTGTTTTCTTATGTTGTCAATTTTATTAACTTCTTTGGGTGCTCTGTTCCCTTTTTTCATTTCATTCAACTTTGGAAGTAATATCTTTAAAGAATTTGCAAAGTTATTGGCCCAATCTGCTTTTACATTTTTTTCTATTATTCTATTTACCTCCATGTTTGAAACCACTTTATTATGATTCCTCCAATATGTCTCGAAAAATTTACCCAAATCATCTAATCTTTCAACATCGTTTAAATATATAGCTTTCATTAAATTTAATACTGGATATTCTTCTGTTACATCCTCATTTATATAATCCAGATACTTTTCAAGTTTTAAAATACTTGCTCCATGCTCTATAAGATATTCAGACATTTCCATATTTCTACTAAGCCATGCTCTCGTTAACGGAGTAAAACCTTTGTTATTACTAACATTAACTTGTGCTCCTTTTTCCACCAAGCACTTCACTGCCTCCATTTTTCCTCTAATACACGCTATCATCAATGGAGTAAAACCGTCTTTATCTTTCACGTCAACCTGCGCTCCTTTTTCCACCAAATAATTTACTAATTCCTTATTCCATTTACCAAAAGCGTGTCCTAATGAATTAAATCCATCTTTATCTCTCACATTTACTTTTGCCCCTTTTCCCACTAAAAACTTTACTAATTCCAAATCTCCATTCCCTGATGCATACATCAATGGGGTATAACCAGCTTTGTCAGCAATATTAACTTTTACCCCTCTTTCTAATAAAATTTCTACTTCTCTTTTATCTCCTAAAATACAAGCTCTTAACATTAATTCCTCTGGTGTAAATTTTGACTTTTTCATATTGCCTTCCCTTCTTGTTTTATAATAGTCGCCAATACATTCTACATTACCTGGCGTTTTTGCTCAATTACTTATAACCAAAAACTTCATATTTATCTGAATATTTTTTTATCTACATTGATCTTCCTTTATCCTTACCCCTAATTTCGTTAATATTTTGAATTACACCAATCTCGCGCTCTCTTCTTTCTGTCTTTATAAATTCAATAATTTGTTTTCTTATATTTTCAATTTTATCAAGTTCACTTTTTGCTCTACTTTCCTTTTTCATCTCGTCTAATTTAGGAAGTAATCTCTTCATTGAATTAGCAAAATTATTAGTAAAATCTGCTTTCATTGTCCTTTCTAGCATCCTTCCCGACTTCCCTCTTGCACTTACTATATTATGATTTCTCCAATACCCTTCAAAGAACTTGTTTAGGTCTGATATTTCCTCTAAGTCTTTTGTATATAAAGCCTTCACAAAATGCAATATTGGATATTCTTCTGTAGGATAATCAATATAATTCGTATATTCTTCTAAGCCTAAAATGTCCGCTCCTTTTTCTAATAAATACTCAATCATTTTAGGATCTGCAAAATCCTCTTCTGTTAACTTAATTAATATAGTTGCTCCATTTATATCCCGTGCATTAACATCTGCTCCCATATCTACTAAATACTTTACTATTTCCATGTTATTTATCTCACACGCACGCATTAAAGGAGTAGTTAAATTTTCATCTTTAGCATTAACGTTTGCTCCTTTATTTATCAAATATTTTACTGTTTTTAAATTGCCATACTCACATGCATACATTAATGAGTCAATACCAAATTCATTACTTTCATTAATATCCAATTTCTTTTCTTCTACCAAATATTTTACTATAGCTAATTCTTTGCTTGAACAAGCGTTGATCAATGACGTGTTATTAAACTGATCCTTTTCGTTAATATTGGCACCTTTCCCCTCAAGATATTTTACTATCTTTAAGTTTCCTCCTTTACACGCACTCATAATTACAGTTCTTCCAAATTGATCCTTTGCATTAATATCTGCTCCGTTTTCAACCAAGTACTTTACCAATTCATAATTACCACTACCACACGCAAACATAAGTGGTGTATTTTCAAAAGAATTTTTCACATTAACATTTACCTTATTTTGAACTAAACGCTCCACTTCGGTTATATCCCCGTATCTACACAATTCTAATAATTTTTCTTCTTCATTTGTCATATAACATCTCCTCTTTTCTTTTTATTTTCATCTCCTTTTCATATGTATGTATAAAAAAAATTTCTGTCTAAAGGATTTATTTTATTTACTTTTGCCTTTGGTTTTATTTCTAATCTCATAAATATTTTTAACTATATTATTATCAAATTCCTTTCTTGTTTCTTTTATAAATTCCACAATTTTTCTTCTAATCTGGTCAATTTTATTAAGTTCTTTTTGTGTCCTATCTCCCTTTTTCAACCTATCTATACTGGGAATTAACTTTCTTAACTGCTTTGCGAAAGACTTAGCTTCATCTGACTTATTAACTCTTTCCACTACTCTATCTGACTTTTTTTCTCCTTCTTCCCTATAATAACTTCGCCAATATCCTTCAAAAAAATTATCTAAATCAGGTAATTTTTCTACATTTTTTTGTGCCAAAGCCTCAACCAAGTTTAATATAGGATGTACTTCTTCTAAATAATACTCCCGTCTTACTTTTTCATTATTTATTAACTTTGAAATATTTGCTCCACACTCCTCTAATAAATACCTCACTGTTTTTCTACGTCTTGCCTCCCATGCATATACAAGTGGAACATTACCAATGTTATCCTCTTGGTTTATATTGGCTCCATGTTCTACTAAATACTTTACTATTTCCACATTTCCTCCACAACATGCCTCCATCAATGAAGTCTTCCCATTATTATCTTTTTCGTTTATATTCTCTCCTTGCTCTACTAGATACTTTACTATTCCCTCATTTTCTTTATAACATGCGTACATCAATGAAGTTTTCCCATTATTATCTTTTTCGTTTATATTCTCTCCTTGCTCTATTAGATACTTTACTATTTCCACATTTCCTCCACAACATGCATACATCAATAAAGTTTTCCCTGTATTATCTTTTTCATTTATATTTAATCCTCGCTCCATTAGATACTTTACTCTTTCCTCATTTCCTCCACAACATGCATACATCAATGTTGTTCTATTATTATTATCTCTTTCATTGATATTTGCTCCCTGCCCCTCTAAATAATCCACTACTTCTTTGTTTCCCGCAAAACACGCATACATAAATGAAGTTCTACCCTCTTTACTCTTTTCATTTATATTGGCTCCATTCTCCACTAAACACTTTACTATTTTCTCATTTCCTTCCTCGCATGCATACATCAATGAAGTTTCACCCTCACTATCTTTGTCGTTAATATTTAGTCCTCTCTCCACCAAGTATTTCACTAATTCCACATTTCCTCCACAACATGCATACATCAATGAAGTTTTCCCCTCACTATCTTTGTCGTTAATGTTTAATCCTCTCTCCATCAAGTACTTCACTATTTCCTCATTTCCTTCCTCACATGCACACATCAATGAAGTTTTCCCTGTATCCTTCTTATAGATATTTGCTCCATGCTCCTCTAAATAATAAAATATATCCTCATAACCTTTAACGCATGCGTGCATCAATGAAGTTTTCCCTTCATCATCCATTTTATCAATCTTGGCTCCATTCTCTACTAAATACTTCACTAATTCCATATCCCCTCTGCTACATGCATATATCAATGGAGTTTTTTCAAAATCATCCACTTGATTAATATTAGCTCCCATATCTACTAAACATTCTACTACTTCCTTATTCCCTTCAATGCATGCATATATCAATGCTGTATCGCCTCTTATGTCTTCGCTATTAACATAAACTCCATTCTCCAATAAATAATACACCACTTGAGGAGACCCTCCAATACCCGCATATATCAATGGAGTTCTTTTTCTATTATCTCTTGCATATATATCGGCTCCTATCTCCATTAAAAGCCACACTTTTTCAAAATTCCCTTCTTGGCATGCGTTCATTAACGGAGTTCTTCCATTATTATCTCTTGTATCTATATTGGCGTTCATTTCTAGCAAATCTGCTGTTCTATCCAATTTTCCATTTTTGCTCAATTCTGATAAACTTCCATTTTGATATAATTCTAGTAACTCTTCTTCTTTTATCATACTACCACACCCCTATTTACACACATAACCATATTCCAAAATATTACAGAAAACAAGTTCTAATATTTAATTTTTGATATCAATTAGTATTATACTATATGATTATATTTTTGTCAACAATGTGAATAAAAGTCAAAAAAAAACCTTATATTTTATACAAGATTTTTACTTTTATGCTTTGTCAATTACCTCGACCCTAAAGGGTGGTGGCTTTTAACCGAATTAATTTTTGTGAGAACTTTGTCTACATGCCCAATAGAATAATTAACGTAACACGAAAAAAATATAGACTTAATCTAGAATATCTAGCGACAATTTTCTTAATCTACGTTTAAGAAAATTATCACTAGCACACTTACCTTTTTACATATTCACTAATCTTTCCTTACCAGATGATATATTGGGTTGTTTTGATTTTTCTTTATCCAACTCTTTATCGACACATTTATCCTTTTTCCTTTTACGCATTGGTTCAACAACTTTTTTAGCAATCCCAGACTTAAAATTACAAATTTCCTTTTCCACATCCCGGCCTATTACAGACCCAAGTATTCTATAAATATCCTCTTGTCTTTTAGTTCTACAAGATACAGGATCTTTAACCCCAAAATCTTCTTCATATTTTTCACTTACATAATACGATCCTTTTTCCTTATCATTAATATAACTAGTCTTATAACTTTCCCAAACTTCATCAACAAACAAAGTCGAAATTGCTTTCATCCTAACAACAATGCTTTTTACAATATCCGGAGACTCAGATACACAAATGGCTAAATCTAAAGCTGTATGCCCTCCTTTAGTAGTTTTATAGATATCTGCTCCTTTTTCAATAAGATATTTTACAATATCACTATGCCCACGATATACAGCTTGCATAAGCGCCGTATACCCTAAATTATCTATCTCATTAATATAGTCTACAACTGATTTATAAGCTGATTGTCTAGCCAATTTTTCATCAAAATTATCTCTTATAAGTTTGTCGAAAACATATTCATATTTCTTTGTAAGTAAAACCTTAACAACATCCAAATTATCTTTCCACGGATTATCCACCGCTCTCATAAGCGCGGTTTGATAAAAATTCATATCTCTTCTGTCAATAATCGTATATTTTTCATAATCCACATTCTCTGGCCTTTTTTTAGCAGCTAACCTCTCAAAATCATATTTAATCAGAAACTCAACAATACTTTTTTGTCCATTTTCAGCAGCTAACACAAATGCCTCTTTATAATTCTTTGCTCCTTTTTTAATCAAAAATTTAACAACATCTATCCGACCATCCCATGAAGCTCGCATAAGAGCAGTCCATCCATCCGTATCTCTTTCATTAATATCTGCTGCTCCTTGTTCTAACAACACTTTTGCTCGTTCTATATTTCCTTCTTTACATGCCTTAATAAATAACACCGTATACTACCTCCTTGTTTTATACAGATAGTTATTATATAACTTCTTATGTATTTTTAATTTCCTCCTTATCGGTCTTCGCACCAATAATTTTAATATTTTCAATTGTAGCATTTTCAAACTCTCTTCGTCCTGTTTTTACAAATTTAACGATTTCTTTTCTTATGCTATCAATCTTATCAATTTCCTCTTTTGTCATATCCTCATTTTTCATCTCATCCAATTTGGGAAGTAATGTTATTAAAGTTTTGGAAAAAACATTAACTGCATCTGATCTGATTATTCTTTCGTATACCCGCTCTGACTTTGTTCTAACATTTATTATATTATACTTTCTCCAATATGCCTCAAAAAATTCTTTTAAATCCGTTAATCTTCCCATGTCCTTTTCATATATAGCTTTAATACATCTTATTAATGGATACTCTTCTGTTACATCTTCTCTCATATCCTCCACTATATTCGAAATATCTGCTCCATGCTCTATTAAATATTCTGCAATATCTAAATTACCATTTTCAAAAGCACGTACCAATGGGCTCTTTCTAAAATAATCTTTAACATTTATATCTTTCAATCTTTCCACTAGGCATTTTACTAGTTCTAAGTCGCCTTTACTACACGCATATGTCAACGGATTTTTACCACTCTCATAAGCATAATATACGTTGATATCTGCTCCTTTGTCTAATAAATATCCTGTAATTTGAACATTACCTGTGCGACAAGCAATCATAAGTAAAGTCTCTTGACATTCGTCTGTTATATCAATACTCACACCTTTTTCCTCTACTAAAAACTTAACCTTCTTTAAATCTCCCCTTCTACACGCTCTTAATATCTCTTCTCTCATTATCATACCTAAGCACTTCCTTTCTAAGCAATACACTTACATTAGCACTCTATACCTTGGTTTATGAACATATACCAGGCAAAAAGTTTTTGTCTACAACCTTTCAATGCTAAAAGAATTATCTTCCTCTCTTGTCATTTTATTTTAGAGATTTAATCCGGCATAAAGAATATACATAACTCGGATTGAATATTCCCAGCTTCCTTAAAAAGTATTCATTTAAAACAAAACTTTAGATCTCCAAATTAATTTACATTCTTTACTTGGATTTGCAAGCAAATCTTAATTGATCATCCACATAATACTAAAATTAAAAATTTTTGTCAAGGCGACAAAATAAGTTTGATTTACACCCACAGATTTTTCCCTTTATCCTTTGACTTATCTTTAATATAGGCATCAACATTTTCAATCACATTATTTTCATATTCCCTTCTCGCTTTTTTTATAAACCCAACAATTTGTTTTCTTACTCTATCAATTTTACTAATCTCATCTTGTGCAACAGTTTCTCTCTTGATCTCATCTAATTTGAAAAGTATTACTTTTAGAGAATTTGCAAAACCCTTAATCCAATTAGATTTTATCTTTCTTTCTGCCAAGCCTTCCGATTTTACCTTTATAACTATCCTATTATAATTTTCCCAATATTTATCGAAAAATTTTTCAAGGTCAACTAGTTTTTCAATATCCTTTGCGTTTATAGCTTTTACTAAATTTAATATTGCGTACCTTCTTGTTATAACATTACTCATGTTACTAATATGCCATTCCGAACCCAATATATTTGCTCCATGCTCTAACAAATACTCAGCCATTCCTGCATTGTTACCAAAAAACGCCATCATCAATGGAGTACATCTGTTATTATTACTAGCATTAATTTCTGCTCCTTTTTTTACTAAATATGTTACTAATCTCATATCTTTTCTCATACATGATATCATCAATGGGGTTTCTCCCTTTTTATTGATAGCATTAACTTTGGCTCCTCTTTTTACTAAGTACTTCGCTAATTCAATGTCTTTTCTAATACATGCCCTCATCAATGGCGTTTCCCCATTGATATTAGTAGCATTAACATCCGCTCCTATTTCCGCCAAATACTCTACTATTTCCAGACCATCTTTGTTACATGCTCTCATCAACACAGTATCCCCATATTTATCTTTCGCATTAATTTCTGCTCCATTCTCCACTAAATAATTCATTACCTCCGTATTCCTTCCAAAGTACGCCATCATTAATGGCGTTTCTCTATTTAAATTAATAACATTAACATCTGCTCCTTTTTCTACTAGATACCTCACTAATTCTACATTATCTTTAATACTTGCTTTCATCAATGGAGTATTACCGTATTTATCTCTTACGTTAATTAATGCTCCTTTTTCTACTAAACATCTTACTGCTTCTAATTTCTCTCCAAAACAAGCATGCATTAATGGAGTATATCCATCTTTATCTTTTAAATTAACTTTCACTCCATTTTTTAATAAATATTCAATCACTTCTATATGTCCCATAAAACAGGCATGCATCAATGGATTATATCCATACTCATCAACAACATTAATTTCTGCTCCTTTCTCTACCAAGTATTTTACTATTTCTATGTTCCCTCTAAAACAAGCTTCCATCAACGGAGTATACCCTTTTTTATCCCTACTATTAATTCTTGCTCCCATCTCTACCAAATATTCTACCAATTCCCTGCTACCTCTGTAACATGCTCCAATAAGTAACTCTTCTAAATCTAGTTCCATCATACTTTTCCCTCTTTCTTCATCATTTGCCATCATTTCATATATCCAGACAGTATGAGAGTAGAACATTTTTCTTAATCTACAAAAAAATCCTTCTTTAACCGAAGAATTTTAAATTGCAAAAACTATAATCTTCTCACCAGATCTAATACTCCCAATCTTTATTTTTTACTTACCCCTACCCTTTGGCAAAAAGCTTATAAATATTGTAGCCTCTACTCTATATCATATCTTTTACTCCAGTACCTTCATAAGATCCACATTAAATGCAGAACCATCATCTCTTGCCTTAGGAATAATAACTTTATCCGCTCTTTGTATTTCCACATCCAGTTTATACAAATCTCTTAATTGCTCTATTATGCCTCCTACCATACTCAACGCGTTTTCTACCTTATCTTGTGGTGCTATCGCTTTTATCTCAAATGGAGCCAAAAATTGCTTTCCATTTATTATTATATACCCGCCTGCTTCTCTTACCTCACTAGTTGCAAGGATCCTCTCTTCATTAACCGATAGTGCCTGTGCATCACTTGCTTTTAGCTCGTTTAGTAATTTTAATATATCACTTTGCTCTACCACATTGTAATATGTATTCTTTAAATTTATTATTATACCTTTACCTTCTACATCAACTAGCCCTGCTAGCATTCTAGCTCTCTCTAACTCATTCTTTAAGTTCCTCTCATATGCAGATTGGTCTCCTCTGCTTTTTTCGTACTCTCGTATTTGATTTACCAACTGCTCATTTCTCGATCTTAGACTATCATTTAAACTCTTAGCCGATATCAATTCGTCCTTTAGATATTCTATCCTAGTTGTTGTGTTCTTCTCTATTGTTGAGTTCCTATATGTACTTCTAAGTTGCCATGATAACACTAATCCCAAAAGTCCACATATCACTGCAATAAATATATTATCATTCTTTTTCATCTTTTTGACACCTCAAGCCCTGTAATTAATTTTCCTATATCATCTTTATACTTAAACACTGTTAGTTCGTTCTCCTTTCTTATATTGACACGTATATTATTAACCCTTAATTCATTTACATATTCACTATTGTTCAACCCTTCAAATAGCCTATCCGCATCCCCTATCGCTTTTATTTCAAATGGTGGAGTATATCGTCTCTTATTCACCCTAACCGTCGTTCCCGCACACATCTGCTCACTAATTGATATTATTCTCTCGTCATTTATCGATATTGCTTGGCATCCATGTATCTTAAGCTCATTTAGTATACACACCAAATCCATATCATGCACCACCATATCCTTTAAATCTCTATAATCTTCTACTATATCAAGTGTATACACATCATGTGCTGCATCATTTACTGTTATTATTATTCCTTGTCCTATTACGTCGGTTAACCCTGCCTTTTTACTTATACTCTCCCATTCTTTTTTTAACGCATCATACTCGCTTCCTAAATCATCTTTTAAATACATCTCCTCTTTTTTTAGACTATTACGTATACTCTGATTTAAGCTATCACTTATTTCCCTCTCTTTTTTTAACAAAAAAGCTATATGTTTTACCTTTGTCTCTAGTATCTTCGTCTGATCATTTGCAATGCGTACCGTCCTTACCTGAATCGTAGTAATAAAACTTACCCCAAAACAAACTATCATAACTATTATTTTATTGTTCATATTCTTCACCTTTGTAATTTTTTACTCTATACCTAACCACCTTAATATAGCTCTAAATATTCTCTTTATCCACGATGCTTTTTTTACGTCATTCTTTGCCACTATTTCCTCTTTTGCTATAACTTGATCATCTACCTTAAATTCTACTCTTCCCACAGTATCACCCTTTTTAATTGGTGCAACTAAATTATTCTCCAAAACAATATTTCTCCCAAGTTTACTTCTGTCTTTCTTTAATATTGTTACATTGACATCTCTTTTATATATGGCGTCTACATCTTTTTGTACACCACCTATAACCTTAACTTTATTCACTACTTCACCTTTTTTATTACTACTGTATAACTCTACATTTGCAAAACCATAATCTAATAACTTACTTGTTTCATCAAATCTTCTGTCTGTTGTATCTGTCCCCAACACAACCGACACCAAACTTAGAAGCCCTCTCTTGGCTGTAGTCGTCAAACAATAACCCGCCTTTGTTGTAAATCCTGTCTTTAAACCAGTTACTCCTGTGTACTTGCCAACTAATTTATTAGTATTATCTAATGAAAATTTCCCATCTCTAAATGTATCATGCCATATTGATGTTAGCTCTAATATTTCTGGATAATCATTCGCTACACAAGAAGACATAAGTGCTATATCATATGCTGTAGAATAATGCCCGTCATCAGTTAATCCTGTACAATCTAAGAAATATGTGTTGTACATTCCCAATGCTTTCGCTTTCTCATTCATTCTATCTACAAAAGTACTCTCGCTACCAGCTACTTTTTCTGCTACTGCCACCGTACAATCATTGGCCGAATGTATAGCTATCGCCTTTAACATATCTCTTACTGTAAACTCTTCACCTTCCTTTAAATAAACCTGCGACCCACCCATACTAGCTGCATACGGTGATGTTGTTACTATGTCATCCATACTAAGATTATTGTTTCTTATCTCATCTAATATAATCATCATAGACATAACCTTTGTTATACTCGCCAATGGAAGTTTCTCATCACTATTCCTCTCAAATATTACTGTACCCGTAGTAGCATCCATAAGCATAATAGACTTAGCTGTAAGACTATCTAACACTGTATTTTGAGGAATATTTAATGTCCCCCCACTTCTTATATTATCATCTGCTAGAACTGGAACAGCTGATAATCCTATGCAACATATTAATATTATACTAAAAATTTTTTTAATCAATTTTCTCTCTCCTTTTTTAATTGTTTTTTTCTATGTACGCCAATATAAGTTTGTCTTCATCCGGTTTCTTATCCTGATATGTATACGCACCAACAATAACATTTTTCGCAATTTCTACCTCATTATCCTTGTCTGTATAGATAGTAGCTAACACATCTCCTGGCTCTACCCTATCCCCAACTTTCTTATTTAACACCATCCCCGCGCTATGATCTATTATACTAAGTTTTGTTTCTCTTCCTGCACCTAATATCATAGACGCTCTACCTACTGCTCTCGTATCTATGCTTTTTACATATCCTCTCATATTGGCCTTAATTTCCTGGCATATTTTTGCTTTTTTGAACAAGCTATAATCGTCTATAACTCTACTATCTCCATTTTGCTTATCTATTAGCTCTCTTAATTTTTTTAATGCTTTTCCACTTTTTACAACATCCAACACTTTATCATAACATTCTTTAAATGTACCTACATGTGCTAACTCCAACATCTTCGCCGCAAGTGTATACGATATCTCTTCCAAATCACTTGGCCCCTTGCCTCGAAGAGTCTCTATTGCTTCTATCACTTCAAGCGAATTACCCACTGCCTTTCCCAATGGTCTATCCATTCTTGTTATATACGCAACCGTATTTCTTCCTACTCTACTTCCTATATTAACCATGGCTCTCGCTAGTTTTTCTGCACTCTCTTGGTCCTTCATAAATGCTCCATTACCAACTTTTACATCCAAAACTATTTTATCCGCACCTGATGCTATCTTCTTACTCATTATACTACTTGCTATTAGTGGGATACTATTTACCGTAGCTGTTAAATCTCTTAGTGAATACAATTTCTTGTCCGCTGGCACCAAATTCCCTGTCTGCCCCGCTATAGCTATTGATATATCCTTTATATTATTTATGAATGTATCTATACTAAGCCCTGTATTAAAATTAGGTATAGACTCTAACTTATCTATTGTTCCTCCTGTATGACCTAATCCCTTTCCTGACATTTTGGCCACTGGCACACCTAACGCCGCAACTATAGGCCCAAGTATTAGTGTTGTTTTGTCTCCAACACCACCTGTACTATGTTTATCTACCTTTATGCCTTTTATACTAGACAAATCTATCATATCACCCGACTCAGACATAATCTTAGTCAAATTGGCTGTTTCTTCGTCTGTCATGCCATTTAAAAACATCGCCATAACCAGCGCTGCAGCTTGATCATCAAAAATTTTGTTATCACAGTAATTGTCTACAAAATATTTAATCTCCTCATAAGTTAATTCCCCTTTGTCTCTCTTTTTCTCAATAATATCGTACATTTTCATATCTCTTGCCTCCTCCTCAAAAAAGTGCATCTACAAACTCCTTGGAATTAAACTCTTGTAGGTCATTTACTCCTTCTCCCACGCCTATCAAACAAACTGGCGTTCCTAATTCCTTCGCTATAGCTATGACAATTCCCCCTTTTGCTGTACCATCTATCTTAGTTAGCACTACTCCATCTATTCCAACTTCTTTTTTAAATGTCTTAGCTTGAGAAATTGCGTTCTGACCCGTTGTCGCGTCTAACACCAACAATGTTTTACAATTTGCACTTGACACCTCTTTATCTATTACTCGATATATCTTTTTCAATTCTTCCATCAAATTTTTTTTGGTATGAAGTCGTCCCGCTGTATCACATATTAGCACATCTGCCTTTGATGTCTCAAAAGATTTTGCCGCGTCAAATACAACTGCTGCTGGATCACTTCCCTCTTTGTGCTTTATTATATCAACACCTACTTTTTGGGCCCATAAATCAAGCTGGTCTATTGCTGCCGCCCTAAATGTATCCCCTGCCGCAACCAATACCTTCTTACCTCTCTCTTTATAGCTATTTGCAATCTTTGCAATAGATGTTGTTTTACCAACCCCGTTTACTCCTACCACAACCAATACCAATGGACTAGTTGATATATCAACTTTAGCATCACCTTCATTTAGTATATTCTCTATTATTGACTTTAAGATCCCTTTTACCTCCGTCGCTTCAGTAACACGCCTTTTTTTTACCTCTTCCCTTAACTCGTCTATTATATACATGGACGTCAACACCCCAACATCCGCTGTTATTAGAACTTCCTCTAATTCCGAAAATAGATCCTCATCTATTTTAGTAAACATACTAAGTATCCCATCTATTCTCTTGGTTATGTTATTTCTAGTCTTTTCTAACCCCTTTTTTAACTTTTCGAAAAATCCCATCTCACTCTACCCTTTCTAATATTTCTTCTTCACAAACTTCATCTAGTCTTAATGACACAACTTTAGACACTCCCTGTTCTTGCATTGTCACACCATATATACTATCAGCTGCCTCCATGGTTCCTTTTCTATGAGTAATCAATATAAATTGGCTTAAGTCAATATGCCTTTTTATATAATCCGCAAACTTGTATACATTTGCATCATCCAAAGCTGCCTCTATCTCATCTAGTATACAAAACGGCGCGGGCCTTAATTTTATTATTGCAAATAATAATGCTATTGCTGTAAATGCCCTCTCTCCTCCAGACAACAACATCATATTTTGTAGCTTCTTCCCAGGTGGCTGCACTTGTATCTGTATCCCACTCTCTAAAACATTGCTCTCATCATCTAATATAAGCTTAGCCCTTCCACCTTCGAATAGCTCACTAAACACTACATTAAAATTCTCATTTATCAATTCAAACTGTGTTACAAACTGCTCTTTCATTACATTGGTTATGTCTAGGATAGCTTTCTTTAAATTTTGTTCCGACTTCTCCATATCATTTTTTTGCTCCATCAAAAAGTCATAATTCTCTCGTACTTTGTCATACTCCTCTATAGCACCCATATTGACATCACCCAATGCCTTTATATCAGCCCGAATATCATTTATTTCTTTTTGTGTAACCTTCTTTTGCACATCTTTATTTAAATTAACGGCATTGTTATAGGTTAGCTCATACTCTTCCCACAATTTATCTTTAAGATACTTTATCTCGCTATCAATTCTTTCTTTCTTGTTCTCTACTCTACTAAATTCTTCTTTTAATGCAATTATATTTTTATTTATCTTGCGTATATCTCCAAATACCTTTTCTACTTCTTGCTCTATTTGCTTTTTATCCTTCTCTAGATTTACCATACTCTCATATATGCTATCTTTATTCTTACTCTCGCAAATTAAATCAGCTTTAAGCCTTGATATATCCTCATCAATTGCTAATATCTCTTTCTTAAACTCATCACTTTGCTCGTTTTTCTTAATAACACTATCTTCTAGCTCTTTTCTATGGTTTGCTTCCTTATTTTGAAGCTCTGTTATACTTCGCGCAAGTTCAATCACTTTATTTAGCTCTATATTTATCTGCATAATACTTCCTTGCACACTTTCTCTCTCTCTCAATTTTCTCTTATGCTTTTCTTTGTTTTTTACTACCATAACCTGTATATCATCTATCTCTTTTTCAACTTCTGCAAGCCTTTTTTTATCACTTTCGTACTTATCCTTCGCTTCTTTTTCTTCTTTTAGCAATTCATTTAATTGATTGCTACTGTTTTCTAAATCCTCCATTGCCCTTTCGTGATCATCCTTTAGCCTCTCTCTTGTGCCAACTTCCTTCAACATTGCCATTTCATATTCCTTCTGCTTTTGTTGATCAAATGTAAGCTCCTTTTGATTATTCTCCCGATCTATCTTCATTTCTTCTAATTCTTCATCTTTTTCTTTAAGTAATATCTTCTTTGAATCTATAGCCTCTTTAAGTTCTTTTATCTGACGTCCCCTAGCTATCATCCCAGCATCTCTTCCGCTAATACTTCCTCCTGTTATAGATCCACCTATGTTTAAAAACTCTCCTTTTAAAGTAACTATCTTAAACTTATGATTAAACTTACGCGCCATATCTATCCCTTGTTGCAAATCATCCACTAAAACAATCTTGCCCAAAAAGCTAAGAATAATACCCTCGTATTTTTTATCATAGGATATAACCTCATGTGCAAATCCAACAAATCCATCACTTAATTTTATCTTATCAGCTTGATCTTTATCAAAAGCTTTTCCTTTAACGCTGGATATAGGAAGAAACGTTGCTCTACCTATATTGTTCTTTTTAAGGTAATCTATAACCCGTTTGGCTTCATCCTCTGTATCCGTCACTATATATTGCAACGCGCTACCTAATGCAACTTCAATAGCAACTTCTGCCATTTTAGGGACAGAAATTAAACCAAGTAACGCTCCGTGAATTCCTCTGTCAAAGCTCTTGTCTGTACCGCAAAGCTTTAATATAAGCTTAACACTCTTAGTATACCCCTCAAAATTATCCTCTAGATCTTTCAAAATCTTATACTTTGATATATCACTATTTAGCGCAACTGTTAAATCATTTAACTTTTTTGTTGTATCTTCTATTTTCCCTGATATGTCCTTTATACACTTTTCTTTAGATTTAACAACTTCACTTGTCTTTATCAAAATATCTTGAAAATTTTGTATATTGCGCTCTAACTCATCCATATGTTTTTTATGTACTAAAGCATCACTTTCACATCTGTTCTTTTTATCAACAAGCTCAATCTTTTTAATCTCTATCCCCTCTAAAAGGCTAGTTCCACTGTTAACAACATTTATCATAACAGTTTTCTCATTTAGTTTTTCTAAATAACTGTCATTTAAATTTTCCATTTCTTTTTGCTTATCAGTTAAATTATCTATAATGCCATTTAATTTCTTCTCTTCTTGACCAAGCTTTAAGTTATACTCCTCTTGCTCTTTTTCTATTTTTTTCAGTTTGTCACTATAATTACTCTCTTCTCTTTTTGCATGTGAAATCCCAGCATCAAGCTTACCCATTTCATCCTTTAAACGAAATAAATTTAAGTTTATGCTCCTCTTTCGCTCCTCGTCCATTTGTATCTTATGTGCAATTCCTCCTATTGTCCCTTCATTCTTGTAATATTCGTTTTTTGTATCCTCTAACTTTTTTAACATGCACTGAAGATTTTCATTCTTTTCGCTATATAAATCCTCCATCTTCTTTAGGGCCATCTCTTCTTCTTGCACCATCGATAAGGACTTTTGATACTCCTCTCCAATCGACTTTTGGCCCTCGCATGTTTTTCCTATTTTATCTATATACAGTAATACTTCCAATTCTTTTAACCTTTGCTTTAACTCTCTATATTTTTGAGCTACATGCGCTTGTTTCTCTAACGGATTTAGTTGTTCTTGTAACATACTTACTGTATCATTTATTCTTTCCATGTTCCTACTTGTCTGTTCAAGCTTTCTTAACGCTTCATTTTTCCTAGACTTGTACTTTACTATACCAGACGCTTCTTCAAATATAGCTCTTCTATCCTCAGACTTAGTACTTAAAATTTCATCTACCCTTCCTTGTCCAATTATAGAGTAACCATCTTTACCTATGCCTGTATCCATGAAAAGTTCATGGATATCTTTTAACCTACATGTTGTATTGTTAATGAAATATTCACTTTCACCTGATCTATATAATTTTCTAGTCACTGTCACTTCATCATAGTCTATAGGCAAACTACCATCCACATTGTCTAGCACAAGACTAACTTTTGCAAAGCCCATAGATTTTCTGTATTGCGTACCTGCAAAGATAACATCCTCCATTTTGCCACCTCTTAAATTCTTTGCACTTTGTTCCCCCAGTACCCATCTAACACAATCTGAGATGTTACTTTTGCCACTACCATTAGGGCCAACGACACACGTAACCCCTAAATCAAATTCCATATTAATTTTCTCTGCAAATGATTTAAATCCGTAAACTTCAATCTTTTTTAAGTGCATCGAATACCCCTCTTTCTTTGTGTCAACAACTCAATTGTAACATACTTTTGTAAAAAAACAACCTTATTTTTAAATTATTTTAACAAAAGCCTCTCTCCTTTACGTTTGTCTCATGACCTATTTAATAATCCAATGGTCTTGTTTTAAAAAATCTATTTTGCTTGTCTTGTAAATATAAAGATTATGTTGTATAATAAATATTTGGTCACCAAATATTTAAATAAGAGAGGTTTTTTAATTATGAAATTTTTAGAACAAATAATTAATCGTGCAAAGGAGAACAAACAAACTATAGTTCTTCCTGAAAGTTTGGACGAAAGAACAATTCGTGCCACAGAAATCATCTGTGAAAAAGACATTGCCAACATCATCTTAGTTGGCGACGAAGAAGAAATTTTGCGTAAAGCTAATGGACACGACATATCTCGTGCAAAAATAATTGATCCAAAAACGTCAGAATATTATAACGACTTCGTTAATACATTCTTTGAGCTAAGGCAAAAAAAGGGTGTTACACTAGAACAAGCAAAAACCACTATATTGGATCCACTTTATTTTGGTGTAATGCTTGTTAAAAAAGGCATTGCAAATGGAATGGTTGCCGGCGCTTGTCATTCTACTGCCGACACTTTGCGTCCAGCATTACAAATTTTAAAAACTGCGCCTGATACAAAACTTGTTTCAGCATTCTTCGTTATGGTTGTTCCTGACTGCGATTACGGTTATGGCGGAACTTTTGTTTATGGTGACAGTGGATTGGTTGAAGACCCTGATGCAGAAAAATTATCAGAGATTGCAATATCATCCGCTAAATCTTTCAAAACTTTAGTTATGGCAGAACCTAAGGTTGCTATGCTATCATACTCAACTAAAGGAAGCGCTAAAGTTAATCCTATGACTGAAAAAGTTATTAATGCAACTAAATTAGTACATGAAAAAGCACCTAATCTTGCTGTAGATGGAGAGCTTCAAGCAGATGCTTCATTGGTACCACACATAGCTGAATCAAAGGCACCTGGTAGCGATGTTGCTGGAAATGCTAATGTATTGATTTTCCCTGACTTAAACTGCGGAAATATAGCATATAAACTTACTCAAAGATTGGCCAAAGCAGAAGCATATGGACCTATCACTCAAGGTATCGCAAAACCTGTAAACGATTTATCTCGCGGATGTTCTGCTGAAGATATTGTTGGTGTTGTTGCAATAACTGCTGTACAAGCACAAAATATGTAGTTATAAAGGAGTTTTATTATGAGTAAACCTATGAGTATAAAAATTTTAGTTTTAAATTCGGGAAGTTCTTCCCTTAAATATCAACTTATTGATATGACCAATGAAGAAGTCATAGCAAAAGGGTTGTGCGAAAGAATCGGTATAAAAGATTCTGTTTTAACGTACGACAACAGACGTGAAAAGATTGTCATCAATAAAGATATGAAAAATCACGAAGTTGCAATACAAATGGTGCTAGACATGCTAATGGATAAAGATAAGGGTGTTATCCGAAACATAAATGAGATAGGTGCTGTAGGACATAGAGTTGTGCACGGCGGAGAGAAATTTAGTAAATCAGTTGTAATAGATAATAACGTCCTTTCCGCAATAAATGATTGTATTGATCTTGCACCATTACATAATCCTGCAAATATAACTGGTATTCGTGCATGTAAGGCACTTATGCCAAACACACCAATGGTAGCCGTGTTTGATACTGCTTTCCATCAGACAATGGATAAGAGTACATATCTTTATGCAATACCTTATGAGCTTTACGAGAAGTACTCTATAAGAAAATACGGTTTCCACGGAACTTCACATAAATACGTTGCATCAAGAGCTAGTGCTATGCTTGGCAAAGATATAAAAGACCTTAGGATAATAACTTGCCACTTGGGTAATGGTGCTAGCGTATGTGCTGTTAAAAATGGTAAATCTATTGATACATCAATGGGCTTTACTCCTCTTGCGGGGCTTGTGATGGGAACTCGTTGTGGTGACATCGATGCTGCTATAATTAAGTTCTTAATGGAAAAAGAAAACTTTTCTATTGATGAAATTGATACGCTAATCAACAAAAAATCTGGTATCTTTGGTGTATCAGGAGTAAGCAGCGATTTCCGTGATGTCGAAAAGAAAGCTTCTCAACATGACGAACGCTCAAATGTTGCGTTAGATATGTTTGCACTAAGCGTAAGAAAATTCATCGGGCAATACATCGTAGAAATGGGCGGCGTGGATGCACTTGTGTTTACTGCCGGTTGTGGTGAAAATGATGCAGCTATGCGTAAGCTTATCACACGCGATCTTTCTTTCCTTGGTATTAGCATAGATGACGACAAGAATAACGTACGCGGACAAGAAATTGATATAAGCTCGAGCACTGCCAAGGTTCATACATTGGTTATACCTACCAATGAAGAGTTGGCTATCGCAAGAGAAACTGAGACTCTTGTATTAAAAAGATAACATGTTTAGGAAATTACACTTTCGTTACAAAGAGTGATTATGCTAGATATAAAAAAAATATAGGTGCTATGCTTTATGTATAGCACCTTTTTAGCTATTTTCCTAATACTTAATAACACTATCATTTGAGAATAAATAAATATACTGGTATCGCACTTCTTTTCCCGTCAACTTCTCTAGCACTTCTTTATATTTCATTATTTGCGTTTTATATCTTTCTTTTATTCGACAAATATCACTCTTATCTCTAACGAAATCAGTTTTGTAGTCTAACAGCACCAAATAACCCTCTTCCTCAAAATAACAATCTATAACCCCTTGTAGGACTACATACTCATCTTCAGAATCGCTTACATCAAAAACTTCACTACAAGGTATTTTTAAGAAGAATGGTTCCTCCCTATTTATTTTATTTGACGCTTTTATTCTTTGGCCAAGTTTAGACTCTATAAACCTTTTTATTTTCCTAGTATCTACACTTGATGCTTCATCTTTAGTTAACAATCCCCTAGTAACCATACTTTCGATTTGTCCATTTATGTCTTGGTTACAAAAATTTATGTGCTGCATTACAAAGTGTAGAGCCGTACCTATACTAGTCGCCTCTAGTTTATTTTGCTGTTCTAAAAATTTAGGCTTATTTACCACAACCTCATCATCCGAAGCAAAATTTTTCTTAAGTTGTGTAACCGACACCTTAGCCGGGATTGATTCTAACCCCTTATATTGATATTCCCAATTTAAACTTTGCAATATATCTGGGGGAATAAATGTAATTTCATCCGACACTTCTATATCATACAACGCTTGCTCAAATAATTCATTATCTTGCTGCACCTTCTTTACTTCATCTTTAATATCACTCTTATTCACCAAAAATACTCTAAAGCAAGATTCATCATCTACACAATTTGTGGGAAACTCAAAACCTACGGGCACATCTTCAAAAAAATCACTACTGTTTTTATGCTTTAGTACAACCGGGCACATCCAATCCAAAAATGTTCTACCCCTATACACATCATAAGATGATATCTTATCCCTATATGCATTCGCAACATCTCTCCATTTATTAAGCTTCTTATCTAAGTCTCTTACACTACCTGTTATTATCAATTTCTCTCTTGCTCTAGTTACTGCGACATATAAGATACGCATCTCCTCTGACAAAGTTTCTTGCTTTATCTTTTCTCCTATAGCTATTTTCAAAGCCGATGCCCACGATATTCTCCTTTTTATATCGACTACATCTGGGCCAAAACCTAGCTTAGAGTGAAATATAACATTTTTAGTTGTGTCCATTAGATTAACTTTTTTGCCACACCCTGATAAAAACACTATCGGAAACTCTAGCCCTTTACTTTTGTGTATACTCATTATTCTAACAACATTATCATTTTCGCCCAATATTTTGGCGCTACCAAAATCACTACTACTGTTTCTTAGTTTGTCTATAAAATTTATAAAATTAAATAGCCCCTTATAGCTAGTCTCCTCAAATTGCCTTGCCTTCTCAAATAACATTCTCAAATTCGCCTGCTTTTGCTCACCCATTGGCATCGCACCTACCATTACGTAATAGCCTGTTTTATCATATAAATTCCAAATAAGCTCATCTATCGACATGTACCACGCTTGCTCTTTTAATTCATTATACAAATGCATAAAATACTCAAGCTTTTGTTTTATAAGCTTTGACTCATCATCATGCTCCATTGAAAGAAACTTTTCTATTGCATCAAACATCAAAACTTCCTTATCAACTACACGTATCTGTGCTAGTTCATTCGCATTTAGCCCCACAATAGGTGATCTTAAAACCGCAAGCAAAGGTATATCCTGAAGAGGATTATCTATTATTTGCAAAAATGATGTTACAACCATTATCTCTATTGTCTTAAAAAATCCCGTATTGATATCAGCAAATGCACTGATACCTACTTCATGCAACTCTCGTACAAAAATATCTGCCCAATTTTTTGTCGTCCTAAGTAATATTACAATATCCTTATATTCTATTGGTCTATAGCAACCCAGATTTTTATCATATACCATATTTTTATCTTTTTGCTCTATAAGATCTAATATTCTTTTGGCCACAACCCGAGCCTCACACTGTATAGCGTTTAAACTTTCTTCTTCATCCTCTTCTTCATCATTAACATAATCCTCTATGTTTATTAGATGTAGCTCAGCTTCATCTCCTATTGCACCATCATTATGAGGAAAACTTGCTGCAAAATTTAATGCCTCATCTTCCGTATAATCAAGATCTCCAACATAACTTGACATAACTTGTTCAAATATAAAATTAGCTATGTCTATAATACCTCTTCTACTGCGGAAATTTTTAAACAACTGTATTTTTCGATACTCGCTATTCTCATCCTTCGAATAATTATTGTACTTGTCCAAAAAAAGTGACGGATTCGCTTGTCTAAATCTATATATACTCTGCTTTACATCCCCTACCATAAAAACATTCGGATATCCAAGATCCTCTCTTGATATCATCGATATTATCTTTTCTTGAATATCATTACTATCTTGATATTCATCTACTAAAATCTCCTCAAACTTATCCTTGTACATTTTTGCCACACCAGATGCTTCCACACTACCGTCTTGGTTAATAGTTGTTAATATTTGAAGGCAATAGTGCTCTAAATCTCCAAAATCTACTATATTCTTCTTTTTCTTTTTTTGTTCATACAAATCCGTAAATTTTTCAACTAACTCTACCAAACACTCTACGTTAGGACAAACTCTACCAATATCTTCACCTATATCTTTCGACATACTTGTAATTTTCTTTTCTCTAATTTTTTTTACTATGTCTTTAACATCATCTCTTAACTCTTTTACTTTATCTTTTTTGTCCTCATCTACTTCAAGAGATTTATTAATGGCTGGTAATCGCTTAAACTCTAAATCATTTAGCAAATTGTACAACTTGTCCCACCTTAATTTATCATCTTTGTTTCTTACCACGTCTATTATGCTAGATATTTTTACATAATCTTCATTGAATATGGGATAATACTTATCCTTTAGTGTTTTATCCGTCGCCATTACATCCATAGCCGCCACGATATTTGCACATGCACAATTTAAATTTTGATATATATTATCCAAAATAATTTGTCCCCATGGTGTACAAGAAAAATCATCATTTGACGCTTTTTTTATGTTGTCGATCATATCATGTAACCACCTTGTAGGCCATGGATCACTTTGTATGAAATGATACAAGTCCAAAACCATATCCTGTATAACCTTGTCATCCTTGTTACCACCGTAACTATCTAACAAGTTTAATAGCCTTAGGTTTTGTGACTCATACTCTTCTTCAAATAAATCATTTAGAACCTCGTTTTTTAAAAGAATCGTCTCCGTTTCATCTGCTATCCTAAATGAAGGATCTAAATCTATGGCACAAAGATTATTCCGTATCACTTCTAGACAAAAAGAATGCATGGTTGTTATACTTGCTTTATCCAACAATGTCATCTGCCTTAATATATTCTTGCCACTTTCACATCCATCCAATTTCTTATTCATTCCAAGATATATCCGCTCTCTCATTTCCGATGCTGCCGAATTGGTGAAAGTAACAATTAAAAGCCTATCTATATCAACATTTTTTTCAGTAACTTTTTGTATTATTCTTTCAACCAATACCGCAGTTTTGCCAGATCCAGCAGCTGCAGCAACCAGTATATTACAGCCATCAACACTTATCGCTTGCAACTGTTCTTTTGTCCATTCCCTCATTACGCTATCACCTTTTGCAATATAATTTTTATTTTAACACCTCAAACTGGCTAAACGGATAAAACCTTAATACTGCCCTTCCTTCTACCTTCTTTAAATTTATAGGTCCAAATGTTCTACTGTCCAAACTTTCATTTGGCAATCTATTATCTCCCAATACATAAACATATCCCTCTGGTACAACTATATTTTGATACGCTAAATCTATGGGATATGTGTTTATCCCATTTATATACGGTTCGTCAATTTTTTCTCCATTTATATATACTCCACCATTCTTTATTTCAACTAAATCCCCAGCTATGCCCACGACACGCTTTATTATAGGGCTTCTCTCATTTTCCAAATCCCGAGGCTTATTTATTATAATAATATTTCCTCTTTTTATCCCTGTCACCTTATATACAAACTTCTCCATAATTAGCCTATTCCCATTGTGTAAATATCTTTCCATAGAATTTCCATTAACAATAGTTATCTGAAAAACGTACCTTACTACAAATAAACCTAGCACAAAGGCTATTACTATGTGTACAATCCAATCAAACCAATAAGCTACCTTTTCTCTCATACCCTTCAATTTTAAGACCCCCTTAACAGATTCTACCTCTTTATTTTAGAAAAAATTTGTCATTTTGTAAACCCCCTATTTTTGTAAATACATCACAACAGGTAATATCACCACGAAAACATCTAGTACAAGTACAGCGATTCCACCTTTTATGTTGTTCTTTTTAAATGTCCACACACCGAAACTTACTGTATATAATGTCACCCACAAAACTGCAATTATCACAAATATATCATAAAACTCCATAACACACTCCTCCTCATTGTTTAATCATTCCCGTCATTTTTATATTCATATCTACTTTTATGTTAAATTTTGCATCCCGATATTTTTTACTCCAATCATATTTTTCCCACTCTTGCCATGTCCAGAAATTTTTTCGTGCATTTTTCGCAAACAAGCATATATCACTTTCAAATTCTCGTGCCGTCTTCTCTAAAAGTTTTTTTGTCTTAGCCTCAATCTTTTTTTCTATATGATTTACTAAAACTGCATTTTTACCTTTATCATTGTAATTTACATCACTTTCAAAATATAAATACTCTCCATTTAATTTTATGTCAATGTAAACATATGGCCCACCCTCCTTCGTAACCACCTTTATCTTAGGCCTACTATACAACTTAAGGCTTACACTTATCATATCATCTTTAGACAAAGGATCTTCTACTGTATAAATTGCCCTTTTAAATTCTCCTATCGTCATCAAAAAATGCATAGCCTCCTCTCCTGTTAATACCGAAACCATTTTGTCTTTATTAAACACTACCACTCCCATTATCTGAACTTTGCTTTCTCGACCCTCCTCTTTCATTTCTCCCGCTAACAATTTCCCACTCTTGTCGTTATCTTTTGATTCATTGACTGCGACATATGGCACAACCGCTCCAACAAATTTATCACACATTTTATAATAGAAATCATCTTTAGGTGATATAAAATAATATCCGCTATATTCATATGAAGAAAAAATTGATTTATAGTATCTAGCAATATTAGACTTCTTAAGTTGCTCTATTGCTTTAAGATATTTATTAGCCTCTCCCTTAGAGACTGCAACATAAACATTAGGCCTAAACTCTTTTGAATTTTGTAATGGCTTTAGTATCCCAATTAAATTCCCTTTCTTGGCCAACTTTTCTGACATAACTATAAGCTTAGTATGAGAAAAACTTAATTTCTTATCAACCGAATTATTGATTAGATTTATTCCTTCCATTATAGACGATGCTTCCAAAGTTATGCTTGCTGTCTCTTCATTTGCAGATTCCCCACCTGATTTTTCATTCATAGTAAAATATTGCATTGTAATTTTTAGCTTATCACTTTCGCCCTCATCTAGCCCTAACGCTATTACATAAGTTATTGAGTCTATCTCTTCTTTATCGTAACATGAAGTAAGAATCATTGGAAGCATACATATGATGATTATTAATATCCTATTCATTTTGCATTCACCTTCCTATTCTTAACGTTCGCTAGTGCAAATAACAACATTGGAACTATGTATGATGTTATATAACTCACTCTTCTGTATAACTTAACAAAATACGTTTCTTCTCCAATGATGTTTTTGTACATAAGTGATACTGAAAATATTATAACTATCATGCACAATATGATGGGCTTACTGTATTTTAAATCAAACAATCTTCTAAAAATATATGCACTAACAAGCGCCGCCACCGCTATAAACGTCAATGCAGATATCACCCATATTATAAAAAATATCGCTTCTATACGCTCTATCTTCCCACCTTGCTGTATAGATCTAGACAACGAATACAGCGGAATGAATTGTTTTTTACTGGCCGGATAACTAAATACCCCCTGGTATACTAATGTAACCAAAAACATGAACAAGCCCGATATACCCACTGTTTTGTATAAAACTTCTTTTCCCTTTTCCTTATCATCTAAAAAAGGTATAAACAAAAAATACGCAAGTATTCCTGAAAACCATGATATGCCAACAAATCCATTTTTTATCGTAATTCCATTTTTAAGACCTAGTAACGGAAACAGATTTATAATCTTGAATTTGTCTATCACTCCCAAAAGTATTAGCAATATACCTCCGCTAACCACTTTATAGAAGATAAATGCCACTCTTGCAACTGTCTTTAGTCCTTGACATGCTACAATACCTGATCCTAACATCAAAAGAAATATAACAAAACCTATCGGTGAATTAGGAAGGGCAATAATATTTAAGCTCTCCCCAAATTGCCTTGCGACAACGATACCACCATATAATACCTGTGCTAGCGCAAGTAATGCTATTGGCACTTGCAACTTTCTCCCCCAAGTAAACATCGCCACATCTAAAATATCTTTACCAACAAATGGCTCATATAGTTTATGGAGAATTACGACACCAATAAACGCAAACAAAAGTATTACCACCGCAAGTAGCCAACTTGCAGTACCTGCTAATTGTGTCATTCTAAGCGGAAATGTCAACATTGCATTTAGACTTATTATACTAGTCAATAGCACTATGAATTCATGTTTATACATCATTTGTGATTTTTTCATTTATTTTTTCTCCCATTCTCTAACTATATCTCTATTTTGATCATTGCATTTTGTCATTAAATTTTTAGGTTTTCCGCCCAAAGCCCACAGCGGTGGTCTTAGAAAATTATCTATTAGACTACATTTGGTTTTATTTTGGCTAGAGCTTAAATATAAAACACCAAATGAAACCATATTACAGAGAATACCTATATGCACAAATATACCGATGAATACTCCTACAATCCCCGCTATACTTCCTAAGAAAATATAAAAGAAACGCAATATCCTAAATGAAAACGCAATAGAAAAATTAGGTACCGCAAATGAACCTATCCCTGTGATGGCCACGATAATTATCAATATTGGGCTTACTATATTAGCACTAACTGCAGCTTGCCCAAGTATTATACCCCCAACAATACCTAACGTGGATCCAATTGGTTCGGGTACCCTTATGCTTGCCTCACGTATCAACTCAAATGAAATTTCCATAAACACAAGTTCAATTAATGCCGAAAACGGTATTCGTTCTCTAGTAGCTTCTAACGCTATTAATAGATCTGTTGGTATTATCTCTTGATGAAAATTTATTATTGCTATATAAAACCCGGGTAAAAATAGCACCGCAAATATTCCCAGCATGCGCACTACACGCAATAAATTTGATGAAGGAAATCGTATATAGTTATCTTCTGCTGAATAAATAAGCTCATCGTGCGTTATGGGCATAATTAACGCAAATGGGCTTCCATTTACTATTACCCCAACTTTGCCTTCAGTTAAAAATCTGGAAAATCTATCTGGGCGCTCTGTTGATAAAACTTGAGGAAATGGTAAGTATGGATTATCTTCTATCAGTTGTTCTAACTCTCCTGATGCCACCAAATAATCTATCTTGATACCTTTAAGCCTTCTTTTTACTTCATCTACTATACTATCGTTTACAATATCTTGTATATAGCATATGCTACACAAGGTCCGGCTTTTCTCTCCTATGGTTATACTCTCTATTATCAAATTTTCATTGTCTACTATTTTTCTTACCAGAGCCGTATTAGTTCTAATTTTCTCTGTAAACCCTTCCTGTGGGCCACGAATAACCATCTCTGAACATGGCTTATCGACGCTTCTAGTATCCCAATCCTTTACATCCGCTAAAATAGCCAACTCTGCACCATTAATAAATATAGCACATTCACCTATGTTCACGCCAGACACAACATCCGAAATTTTATTCGTTTTCTTAATCTGATTATGCGCTATAAGATTTTTTTCAACATAATCTACTATATTTGTGTTTTGTGTCACCATATCAATATTACTTAGTATCATAAGTGGTGTTATTATGTTGTCGTCTATAAACTTTGAATTACACATGCCATCAATAAAAAATATAAATGCTCGATAAACTTTCTTCTCTATTCTCACACCAAACTCTCTTATTTGTATATCCTCATTTATTGATACATTATATAATTTCTTAAGATAAGATAAATTCGTATCAATGTTTATGCTAACATCAGGGTACACTTTTGTTTGGACCGTGTTATTGGTGTAATTTTCATCTTCTAGCAAAAACGTGTTGTCATGTGGCTCCTTAAACAATATCAAATTTTTTATCTTATTCACTCGTTTTCACCTCAAGTGATATATTACCCAATACTTTTTTTATATATGCATAGGTCAATTTTAATACCTTTTAGCTACCTCTATATGGTGATTTATATTTATATTAGTTAATGCTTCCATTATGTTTTTGTCTCCTCTTATTTGAGAAATTTGATATACATCATTCCCGTTACTATCCATATCCGACGTCTTTGCCCCATACTGCAACAACAATTTTACAACATCCTTTCCCCAATATTTTACAGCATATACCAATGCCGTACCATATTCTCCTCTTGCATTAATGTTAGCCCCATTCTCTAGCAATAGTTTTGCTATTTTGAAATTATTTTTTTCGTTTTTTATATAAGTCAAAAATGTATATATAAGTGCAGTTGCCCCATTCTTTGTTTTCGCATTAACGTTTGCTTGGTGTTCTATCAAATATTGCGCTACTTCAAATGACTTAAATTCGCATGCATACATTAATGCTGTTTGATTGCATCTACCCTTTTCATTCACATTCGCTCCTCTTTCTACTAATATCTTTACCACCTCAAAATTGTTTTGTTCGCATGCAATCATAAGCGCCGTATTCCCATTGCTTGCTCTATCATCTACGTTGGCACCAATGTCTAATAAAAATATTATCGCTTTGGGGTTCTTATTTTTACATGCCTTTACCAAAAGAGAATCTCCATTTATATCTTTCTCATTCAAATTTATACAATTATATTTATGTAATATATTAAGTGCTTTCATATCGTCATTTTTAAGCAAATATTCTTGCAATATCATACCTTCATTTTTTATCATCAATATGGATTTATTCTTACTTATGATTTTTATTTGATCTTCTATCTTTTTGCAACTCTTAACTTTATCTAACATTTTTTTTATGTTTATAAGGTATCCTTCATCTACCAGCATTCTATATATAGCCTCAAATTTCATTATCCTACTTTGACCACAAAATATATTCGCCGCGAAAAAATCTGATATCTCACACTCTTCTCCACTATTACGAAAATAATTTGTGGCCCAATTCAATATATGATTGTAAAATTCTCCTTCGTTTTTACATTTATCTCTTACATCATTTAACATCTCATGTAATAACAGTTCTTCTAAATCTATTGTTTTTATAAATCTTTCTATGTCTCTTTTTTCGATATTTATACCATATGGATCAGTTTCTTGTGGCACTGGCACATTAAAATTATATTTACTGTTTAAATATTTTTTGAAAAAATCCTCCATATGTGGATCAGTAAATTCTCTTCTTCCTGTCTTTATATAAACTTCATTCATTAATTTATTTGCAAGTTTTATCCTAGCATTTAAAAAAAGTTTGTCTAATGCACGTCTTAATGGATTTGGGTCTTCCTCTATTTTTATCTTACCTTGCGTTATGCTTTCGACATGTTCTCCTAACATACACACTATTTCAACAATCCCTCTTCTTTGGCCTGTAATGCAAACATCTCCCAAACTCGATAATAGATCCACAATTCCATATACTTGCGTATTATCTAAATCATCACTTGACTCTATAATCTTTGCAATACAAACCAATGCATTGGCATATATTTCATCATTTACAATACTACTTTTATATAATTTTTTTATACCAGCACTATTAAGGCAAAATTTAGCATCCCTTAGTTTTAATATTATATTCTGATAAATTAATCTACTAAGCTTTTGTGTTAGTTTTGAATAGTTAAGATTCCCAAACTGTCCTAAAATATCATCAACACCCCCTTTTTTATACGCTCTTTTTGTTAGTTTAGTTTTCATAGGTAATTTCCGAATAAAATATGTGATGTTGTTTTCCATTTTTTTAAACACCCAAATAATATATGTTTTTATAATATATGCAATATATTTTTTGCTTGACACAATGCTTTTCTACATTTAGTATAGTAGTTAGTTGACATTTTCAACACAATTAAACAACTCAAGGGAGATGTATTTTAAATGGCACAGCGAACTCATATATCAAATGATGAAATGCCAAATTTTTTAATAGATTACTTAAATTATTTAGAAACAATAAAAGGAAAATCTAAGAATACTATACTAGCCTATTCTTACGACTTAAGACTATTCTTACGATTTATTAAAGTACATAAACAATTAGTTGATAAAGATAACTTCGAAGATATTTCAATAAAAGATTTTTCCACAGAAACTTTAGAGGATATCACTTTAAGCGATTTATACTCTTTTTTGTCCTTTGTAAATAGAGAACGCACCAACTCTTCTTACGCTCGTGCTAGAAAAGTCGCTAGTCTTAAATCATTTTTTAACTATCTAACAAATAAAGTAAAGATTGTATCGCTAAATCCTACTCGTGAATTGGAATCACCTAAAATACTAAAAAAACTCCCTCGCTATTTAAATGTCGCTGAAAGCAAGAATCTCTTAAATTGTGTAGCATCACAAAAAAGTGCTCACAAATTTCGTGACTTTGCAATGTTAACACTCTTTTTAAACTGTGGCATGCGTTTGTCTGAACTTGTGGGAATAAACTTAGACGACATAAGAAACAACACTATATCAGTCACTGGTAAGGGGGGAAAAGAACGCATAATCTACTTAAATCACGCTTGTGTCGATGCATTGAATAATTATCTAACTCAAAGACCTATTGACGGAGTTATAGATAAAAATGCTTTATTTTTAAGCTCACGAAAAACCCGCATTAGCAAAAATACTGTTCAATTTATTGTAAAAAAATACATCCGTATGTCGGGACTTGATGCAAAAAAGTATTCTACGCACAAATTAAGACACACGGCCGCAACTTTGATGTATAAGCACGGCAAAGTAGATGTTCGCGCACTTCAAAAAATACTAGGGCATGAAACTTTAGCTACTACCCAAATCTACACTCATTTAGATAATCAACAACTACAAGATGCATTAGACAATAATCCATTGGCCGACTTCAAGCCAAAAGATTCTTCAAATACTACAGATTAAATTTTTTGTCTAGAAAATCTATAAAAAAACTCTGGTCAAAATACTTAAAAACCAGAGCTATTTTTGTCTACATTCCTCTTCCCATATTATGTTCTATTTTAGGAGGAATAATTTTTTTATTTACCTTAGCTACATATATATTAGTTAACTCTTCCACAAAATTCTTTATTTTCTTGTCAAATTTAGAATCATACTTTTTATAAATATTCTTAGCTAACATAAGACATTCTCTTAAACTCCCTATTTTGTCCTCTCTTTTTGCCTTGTCTCTAAAAAACTTTATATATTTATCTAACATATTCATATTCTCATTATCTGCTGCAGCTTGTAATATAGGGAAACAATATTTTATATCTATTTTGATCCCTCTGTCTATCAACAAATTCACCATATTAGCATCATGCTTCCAACACGCATAATCTAATACATTATGCCCTTCTCTATCTCTTTCATCTATATTAGCACCCTCATCTAACAACTTTTCAACTTCCTCTAAATTGCCATTCCAACATTGCTTTTGTAAATTGGTTGATCCAAATACCTTTTGTATCTCAAATTTCTTTTCATAAGCACCATTTTTTATTAAGTATATACATATATCTGGATCCTTCGACACCAACGCTCTATATAATGGATTACGTCCAGCTTCGTTTTCTATATTTAAATTAGCTCCATGTTCCACCAAACTTTTTACTAAGTCTAGATTTTTTCTCTTACACGCTATATATAACGGAGTACGTCCATTATAATCCTTACAATCCACATCGGCGCCATTTTCAATTAAATATTGGGCCATCTTAATATTATTTTTTTTGCATGAATAAATCAGTGCCGTTGTATCATCATCAGCTTTTAAATTAACATCTGCCTTCATACCTACTAAATATTTCACTATATTAAGGTCTCCGTTAACACATGCTCTATAAAGTGGCGTATATCCATCATCATCCACTTTATTTATATCTGCACCACTCTCTACTAAATGCTTCACTATATCAAGGCCTCCCCTAATACATGCCATATGTAGTGATGTAAATCCATTATCATCCACTTTATTTATATCTGCACCATTTTCTACTAAATGCTTTACTATATCAAGATTTCCACTCTCACACGCTACGTATAATGGTGTATGTCTATTAACATTCTCTTTATTTACATCTGCACCCATATCTACCAAACACTTCACTATATCAAAATCTCCCAGCATACATGCTATATGTAATGGTGTATGTCTATCAACATCTTCTATATTTATATCTCCACCACTCTCTACTAAAAATTTTATTAAATCTGGATTCTTTCCAAAACATGCATTGTGTAAAGGGAATTCTCCATTTTCATCTTCTTCATCAATTTTTAGCCCTCTATTTACTAACTCTTTTACTTCTTCCAAATTACCTTTACAGCATCTGTCTCTAAAAATTCTTTTAGTTTCCTCAATTTCTCCATATTCTTCTATCTCGGCTATATTCTCTTCCACACCATTCTCTCTTTCTCTAACTGGTGCTTTTGTCTTAACTATATTTACTAAATTCATCCAGAATTTTTTTAGCTTATCTATAAATTTTTGTCCAACAGTTTTTAATAATTTCCCAACACCTTCTATTGCATTAATCAACTTAACAAAACCATCACTCATGTTTTTACCTATATTTTCAAAAATACGGATGCATTTGTCTATTAGCCTTTCATCCTCTTCTTTTATTGCAACATCAAGTAAAGGTACGCACATGTCCATATCAAGATTAATTCCTCTATCAATTAGTAAATCTATCATCCTAGCATCATTTCTCCAACACGCATAATCTAATACATTATACCCTTCTCTATCTTGTTCGTTTATATTAGCGCCTTCATCTAACAACCTTTCAACTTCCTCTAAATTACCATCCCAACATTTTTCCTGCAAATCGGTTGCTCCATACATTTCTTTTATACTCACTCTTGGATCGTATGCACCTTTTTTTATTAGATAATTTGATACCTTGTATGCAGCTATTGTATCAGCCAAATACAGTGGTGTCTTTTTTTCTCTGTTATGCACATTTACATCAGCTCCACTATCCACTAGATACTTCACTATATCCGTATTTTGTCCTAAACATGCGTACATTAACGGAGTATCTCCTATATTATTTCTTTTATGTATCTGTGCTCCCTTGTTAATTAAGTAAATAACAATATCTAAATCTCCTTCCTTACAAGCTTTATATAAAGGAGTATCTCCATTAGTAAGTTCTCTATTTATATCAGCCCCATTTTCTATTAAAACTTTTACTATTTCCAAATTACCCTTAGCACAGGCTATATATAAAGGAGTCCTACCCATACTATCCTGAATATTTATTTTTTCCCCGGAAATTATCTTCTGCTTTACTAATTCTAAATTATTTTTTTCACATGCTTCAATCAAACTCATCCTAATCATCTCCTTCTCATTAGGTTATAATTATAACAATATCCCCCCTGTAGTATACAACAAAAGAACATAATTGTCCTTTTTTATACATTAATTTTACATCTACTTTGTATATACACCACTGGACACCCAGAAATAATCTCCGAATGCCCAGTTCTCAATGTCAATCAATATAACTTACAATACTACTTTTATACAACAAACTTCTTAATTTGTTCTACAAAGTCATCGCACTTGTCTGAGAAAATCTCAACTTTAATAGGTTTTGATAAATCTAAACTAAATATTCCCATTATAGACTTTGCGTCTACCACATACCTACCTGACGATAAATCAACATCGTATGGGCACTTACTAACAACGTTCACAAAATCCTTCACATCATCAATTGTCTTTAGTTGTACTTGTAATTCTTTCATTCTAAATTCCTCGCTTTCTTATATACACAAAATTTGAACTTGATACCATTATAACTTTGTTCCTCACTAGCTTTAACTAAACTCCAATCTCTTATTTCATCTAAGTTGGCAAAAAATTTATCTGCCTTATATTCATTGTATATCTTGGTTACGTAAACCTCATCACAATATGGCAAAAACATATTATATATGCTCTCCCCACCTATGATAAAAACATCATCTCTATCATACTTATCTAGTATATGCAATGCTTGGTCTTTTGTTTTACATAACATAATATCTTTTTCTCGATACATATCTGATCTACTTAAAACTATATTGACCCTATCTTTTAAAGGCTCTTTATTCGGCAAAGACTCAAACGTAGCTCGACCCATTACAACTACCTTACCTACTGTAGTTTCCTTAAAAAACTTCATGTCAGAAGGTATTCTTTCTAGCAAATTCCCTTTAAATCCTATTCCCCAATTTTTGTCTACCGCAACTATCGCTTTCATCTAGATCCACCTTTTTGAGTTTATCTTTTCTAATCTCTCCAAAACTTTTTTATACATATCCTGATATTTCTCTTTTTTAGCCTTCTCCTGTAATACAACCTGCTCTGGTGCCTTGCTAATGAAACCTTGATTGCTAAGCTTACCGTTAACCCTCTTTAGCTCCATCTCTAAATTTTCTTTCTCTTTTTCTAACCTTTCTTGCTCTATTTCCCTATTTACCAAATCATCCATAGGAATATATATAAAAGCCTTTGAATTTACAACTGATGCGAAATCATTTAGATTGATTTCTTTTTCGTCCCTAACCTCAATCTCACTAGCATAAGCCAATTTTTCTAAAAATACAACACTATCTTTCAATAATTCCCTTACTTCGTCATCTTCTACTACAAACACAAGCTTCGTTTTCTTTGATGGTAATACATTCATTTGCGATCTTAAATTTCTTATTCCCTTTATACATTCCTTCAAAAACTCAACTTGCTCCTCTTCCTTACGATATTCACAATCTTTAGAAATTTCTGGCCATTTAGAAATCATTATACTCTCATCATCATGTTTTAAGTTCATAAATATCTCTTCTGTTATAAATGGCATGTATGGGTGCAACAATTTTAGCGCCTTTATTAATATATCATTTAATACAAAACAAGCTTCATTCCTTGTATCACAATCTTCGTTGTATAGTCTTGGCTTCACCATTTCAATATACCAATCACAAAATTCTTCCCAAATAAAATCATACACCTTCTGCAAAGCTATACCTAATTCAAACCTCTCAAGATTATCTGTTACCTCTCCTATCAGATTATTCATCTTGGATATAATCCATTTATCCTCTTTGGTAAATTTGTTCTTATCTACTTTAGCAAAATCTACATCGTCCTTAAAATTCATTATAACAAATCTTGATGCATTCCAAACTTTATTTGCAAAGTTTCTGCTAGATTCAACTTTCTCAGGTATATATCTAATATCACTTCCAGTTGAGTTCCCTATCATTAAAGAACACCTTAGTGCATCCGCTCCGTACTCATCTATTACTTCTAAAGGATCAACACCATTTCCTAAAGATTTACTCATTTTACGGCCCTCTTGGTCCCTAACTATACCATGTATTAATACGTGCGAAAATGGAGTCTTTCCTGTATGCTCTATCGCAGAAAAAATCATACGTGCTACCCAAAAGAATATAATATCATACCCTGTAACTAACACACTGGTAGGATAAAAGTATTTGTAGTCCTCAGTCTTTTCTGGCCAGCCTAATGTTGAAAAAGGCCAAAGCGCTGAACTAAACCACGTATCTAGCGTATCCTCTTCTTGTCTTATAGCTTTACTTCCACACTTAGTACATACTTTAGGAGCTTCTTTTGATACCATCATTTCTTCGCAATCACAGCAATAATATGCAGGTATTCTATGCCCCCACCATAGTTGTCTTGATATACACCAATCCTTTACATTATCCATCCAACTAAAATAATTCTTTGAAAATCTATCTGGTACAAACCTAACTTTTCCTTCCCTAACTGAAGCGTTCGCAGGCCCAGCCAAAGGCTCCATCTTAACAAACCACTGTTTTGATATCACAGGCTCTATTACTGTATTGCATCTATAGCAAACACCTACATTATGTTTGTGATCCTCTATTTTTTCTAATAATCCCAATTTATTTAGATCATCTATAATCTTCTTCCTTGCAGCATATCGGTCCAGTCCTTTATACTCCAATGCATTTTCATTCATCCGCGCATTATCGTCCATAACCTTTATTATAGGTAGATTATGTCTCTTACCCACTTCAAAATCATTAGGGTCATGTGCAGGCGTTATCTTTACTACTCCTGTTCCAAAATCTTTTTCTACGTAACTATCCGCTATAACAGGAATTTCTCTATTACACAATGGCAATATAACACTCCTACCCACTAAATTAGAATATCTATCATCATCGGGTGCTACTGCAATTGCTGTATCTCCCAGCATTGTCTCAGGCCTAGTTGTAGCTATAATAACATACTCGCTACTATCCTTTATTGGATACCTTATATGCCAAAAGTGTCCATCCTTTTCATCGTAGTTTACTTCCGCATCTGATATCGATGTGTTACAAGAAGGACACCAATTTATTATTCTCTCTCCCTTGTATATGTACCCCTTTTTATATAACTTCACAAAAACTTCTGCCACCGCATTAGACAATCCTTCGTCCATAGTAAATCTCTCTCTAGACCAATCACACGAACTTCCCAATTTCTTTAATTGCTCCACTATTCTACTTCCGTAATGTTCCTTCCAATCCCATGCTCTCTTCAAAAAACCATCTCTACCTACTTGTTCTTTTGATAAGCCTTCTTTTTTCATCGCTTCTACCACTTTTACCTCAGTTGCAATACTCGCATGATCTGTCCCAGGTACCCATAATGTACTATAACCCTGCATTCTTCTCCATCTAATCAATATATCTTGATATGTCTCATCCATGGCATGACCCATATGCAACTGCCCTGTTATATTAGGTGGTGGGATAACAATTGTATAAGGTTTTTTGTTTTTATCAACATGCGCTTTAAAATACCCTCTCTCCAGCCATCTTGCATACAACTTGTCCTCTATATCCTTTGGTTTATACTTCTTTTCCATCACTTACTCTCCCTTGCCTATTAAGATTTTGCCACCAATCTTGATGCACAATAGTTCTAAGATTAAATGGCAAATGCGATACATCTCCATCTATCTTTAAATCAAACTTACCTGTATCTGATTCATAATCAACTACAGTAACTGCTGTATTATCACACCAAGATACAGCCATCATATCCTTTAACTTAACCCCTGTAAATTTGCACTTTAACGCTTTTATAGCCGTACCATGCGTAACAATTAAAATTGTCTTTCCCTCATTTTCATGTATTATTCTATAAACTTCCCTTAGCAATCTTTCCTGGAAACCAACCATACTCTCCCCATTTGGCAACTCCACCAAATGCGGATTTTTCTCCCAATTATTATGCTCTAAAGGCCACATCTTGGGTATATCAGCCCAAGACACATCCTCCCAATCGCCACCATTTATCTCTTTTAATTGTTCAGATGTTTTTATTGGCAATCCTAGCTCTTTAGATATATAAGTCGCAGTCTTATATGTCCTGTTCAATACACTAGAATATAATACGTCTACTTTTAATTTTTTTAACCTACCTGCAACTAACTTTGCTTGTTCCTCACCCTTTTCGGTCAAATCTGAATTGTACCATCCATGGAAAAGTCTTTTTACATTTCCCTCTGCTTCTGCATGTCTTACAAATATCAATCTAGTTCTCATATAGCCTACTCCTTTTAAAATCTACTTCTTCCTTTTTCTTTTATCATAGACAGCTAAAATATCTCCTCCGTCTGATCTACCTATACTAACCTTAGGCTCACCCGTGTACTCATACTCTATTTCTTCTTCTTCTTCTTCTTCAATATCTTCATCCTCTTCTACATCATCGCCCTCTTCATCATCACTTCCTTCGCTGTCCTCGTCATCTTCCTCTTCATCATCTGACTGGGCAAAAGATATTTTTTCATCTATTTCCCTTATATTATCTTTTAACTTCCTCACAAGCTCACTTGTGGTATCTCTTACTTCATCATCTTTTTCATCTAAAAGGCCCTCTAATAGATCATTAACTTTGGATAAGAGCCTAATCTTTTCTTTTTCTAATAAATCTATGTCCTCTCTATTCAAAAAAACACCCCCTAGAATCATTATATTAATGCTCTTAAAATACCAAAATCTATACTATCAATTTTTTTCTTAGCTGACTCACTTTATATTTTACCATTTCCTCATCTATTGTCAACAACTGTTTGTTCTCCATTAATATTTTTCCATTAACTATTACAGTATCAACATCTTGTGCTTGCATCGAGTACACAATACCTAAAATATAATTCCCCTTTGGCGTATTATGAATTTTATCTACATCAACTATAACTAAATCTGCAACATTCCCCTCTTTTATAATACCTACATTTTTAAAACCTAGAGCTTTTGCCCCATTGACCGTAGCCATCTTTACAACATCTCTTGCCTTTAACACTGTAGGATCATTCATAATACCTTTATGCACCAATGACGTCAAATGCATTTCCTCAAACATATTAAGATTATCATTGCTCGCACATCCATCTGTACCTAAGGTAATATTTATTCCTTGATCATTCATATAAGGAATCCTAGCTATACCGCTTCCAAGCTTTAAATTGCTCGTAATATTGTGTGACACATTTACATCCTTCTTTTTAAGTAACCTTATATTATCATCATCTAAGTGAATACAATGTGCTGCAATAACTGGCACTTCAAAAACTCCGCATTCGTCCAAAATATTTACTGCATCCATACCATATTTTTCTTTGCATATACGCTGCTCTTCCTTTGTCTCAGCAATATGTATATGTATCCCTGTATTTAGGTCAGATGCTAGTTTTGCCGCCTCTTTTAATGAATTTCTATCATAAATATACGCTGAATGAATTTCTATATAAACTTTTATCCTTTTATCACACTTTCCATTCCATTCACTAAAATATCTATATGCACCGTCTAAATCTCTCGATACAGAGCCTACTCCATCTTTATTTAGTGACAATACACTCTTAGACAAATTCGCTCTAATCCCTGTACTATCCACAACTTTTGCAACTTCATCCATATAATAGTACATGTCAGCGAAAGTAGTTGTTCCACTCTTTATCATCTCCGCTACACCTAACATGGTCCCCCAATAAATAGCCTCATTAGTTAGCTTAGCCTCCACTGGAAATATCTTACTAAACAACCACTCTTCTAAGGGAATATCTGCTGCAAAATTTCTAAAAAGTGTCATGCCCGCATGCGTGTGTGAGTTGACAAGACCTGGCATAACAATTTTGTTTTTACCGTCTATAACTTTATCATATTTTCTCTCATCAACATGCTCATTATCTTTTGCTATACGCTCAATTATCCCATCTTTTATTGCTATACTTACATTCTCTACTGTTTTATTCCAATTAACTATACTTGTGTTCTTTATGAATATATTCAATAAACTTGCTCCTTATCCTATTTTTTACACTTCCATTATTATAGGCAATATCATCGGTCTTCTTTTGGTTTTCTCATACAAATACTCTTTTAAATCCTCTTTTATTAACCCTTTTTTAGTAGCCCAATCACTCTTCTTCTTGCCTTGAGTTTTATTTAATGCTTTTTTAGCAACATTCTTTATATCGTCCATTAACTTTTCTGACTCTCTTACATAAACAAATCCACGAGATATAATATCTGGGCCTGCAATTACAGATCCACTAGCCCCATCTATTGTTATAACAATAACAATCAATCCATCTTGCGATAAATGTTTTCTATCCCTTAGTACTATATTACCTACATCTCCAACTCCTAGTCCATCAACCAAAACTCTTCCCGCTTGCACAAAACCAGTTATTTGTGCCCTATCCTTTGTTAACTCCAAGGTTCTTCCTATTTCCATCAAAAATATATCCTTACTTGGCATACCCAAAGAGCTAACAAGCTCAGCATGTTTTCTCAAGTGCTTATACTCTCCATGCACCGGCATAAAAAACTTCGGCTTTACTAGTCTATGTATTATTTTAAGTTCCTCTTGGCAAGCATGACCAGAAACATGGATCTCTGCCAAATCTTCATATATAACATCTGCACCCTTCTTTAAAAGTTCATTTATAACTCTCGATATTAACTTTTCATTACCTGGTATTGGGGATGCTGATATAACTACCAAATCTCCAGGCACAATATCAACCTTTTTGTGTTCTGACACTGCCATCCTCGTTAACGCCGACATTGGCTCCCCCTGGCTTCCAGTAGTTATAATAACTGTTTTTTCTTGTGGATACTTCTTTATTGAATCTATTTCAACCAAAACACCTTCAGGCACACTCATATACCCCAGTTCTATCGCTACTTTTGCCATATTTAGCATACTTCGACCACATATAGCAACCTTTCGTCCATACTTTACTGCAGAATTTATCACCTGCTGCACCCTATGCACGTTAGATGCAAATGTAGCTACTATTATCCTATTCTTTGCCTCAGAAAATATCCTATCAAACGTTGCACCAACTGTCTTCTCAGACATCGTGTATCCTTTTCTCTCTGCATTGGTGCTATCTGCCATAAGAAGTAATACTCCTTTTCTTCCAAGCTCTGCAAACCTTATTAAATCTATAGGTTCTCCTTCTATTGGTGTATGATCTATTTTAAAATCGCCTGTGTGTACTACTATCCCCTCTGGCGTATATATAGCAAGTGCAACTGAATCTGCTATACTATGAGTCGTCCTTATAAATTCCACTTTAAAGCATCCCAATTTGATTGTATCGCCCTGATTTACTACTTTTGTCTTTACAACATCTTTTATTCTATGTTCCTCTAGCTTCTGTTCAACCAATCCTAAAGTAAGTCTTGTTCCGTACACCGGTACATTAATTTTTTTTAGAACATACGGCAATGCGCCTATGTGATCCTCATGTCCATGTGTTAATACAATACCCTTTATTTTCTCCACGTTTTTCTCTAGATACGTAACGTCAGGAATAACCAAATCTATTCCCAACAACTCATCTTCTGGAAAACCCATTCCACAATCAACAACAATTATGTTATCTTCGTACTCAATAACCGTAATGTTCTTTCCTATTTCACCTAGCCCTCCTAGTGGTATCACTTTTAATTTTTTTGTCATTTTTATCACAAATCCAACCGTTAAGGAATTTTATATTACTCGTATAAATTCCTAACGGAATTCACCTCCTTTTTGTATATTTATATCTTCAATAATGTATTGTTTCCATTCTACCTTTTTTGTATCTTCTACAACATTTGTATAAACCCGTCTATATTCTTTTTCTAACTTATTCCAATCAAATTTTTCTAAAACTTTTTGCAATGCCTTATCCACCATTTTCTTTGATTTATTGGGATCCTTTAATATATCTAATACACAATCAGCCAAAGAATTACTATTCCCAACTATAAATTTCTTCCCATCAACATTATGTTGAACAATTTCTCCCAAACCACCTACATCTGAAACAACTATAGAAACTCCCGCCAACATTGCTTCTAGTGCGACTATACCAAATGGTTCATATAAACTTGGATATACTGCCACATCTACACATCTATAGAGTAATCTTAAGTCATCATCTCCTAAGTATCCCGTAAAATACACCTTGTTCCATATCCCCATCGAATTTACTCTATCTTTCAAATAACTATCCTGATCTCCTTTTCCCACTATAACAAATTTCACATCATTATACTCTCTTATTATTTTCGGCATAGCTTCAACTAAAATAGATACCCCTTTTTCTTGTACTAATCTTCCAACAAAAAAAATTATCTTTTCATCATCTCTGGCATATCTCCTTCTAATATTTATGTCATACGCATACTTTTTAAATTTTTTTATATCAATACCATTATTTATAATCTCGACCTTATCCTCTGGTAAGTTAAAGATTTTTATAATTTCTTTTTTCATATACAAACTATTGACAATAACCTTACTTGACTGGTAAGTAAGCCACCACTCCACACTATTTATATACTTTTGCAAGCATGTGTATATACCATTGTTACGCCCATTCTCCGTAGCATGTATTGTAGAAATCATTGGTATACAATAAGAATTTTTTATAGTTACTGCACTAAATGCCACCAACCAATCATGTGCATGTATTAAGTCTAACTTGCCTATTTTATTTATCAGGCCAACCAAATACTCTATCATGGCTATATTGAAATGGTACACCCACTGTACAAAATCAAATATTTCTATACTTGGCAAACGCACTCTATGCACGTACACATAATCATCTTTTTCAAATTCTTCAGCGCAAGCCTCACAACACGTCACCACATGGACCTCATTACCTAACTTACCTAACTTCTGGGATAACTCATAAACCACCCTGGATATGCCTCCCACAATTCTAGGAGGATATTCCCACGTAAGCATAGCTATCTTCATACTAGTACCTCCGACCAATTGTTATTTTTAATATCAACTCATATATCATTATTAACTAATTGGCCTTTTTTTATTAATCTAAATCAAGCTACACCCCGCAAATATTACATTCTTGTAGAACCTTCATGCGCCAGTAAAGATCTCTCACACTCTAAATCCGTCAAAGTCACCTGATAACAAAGCTTACTTCCTCTCATCCTTTCGGATGCATAACAAAGTCCGTTTGTTCTCCTATCCAAGAACACCTGATCTATTTGCTCTGGATCACCAAGCAGCACTATCTTCGTATCTTTTCCTGCTCGAGTTATAATTCCCTTAACCTGCTTTGGAGTCAAATTTTGTGCCTCATCAATAATAACCCAATGTTTGGCAATGGATCGTCCTCTTATAAACGCAATAGCTTCCGCCGTTATTATCTTTCTGTCAAACAATTCATCTACTTTATCTTTAAGCTGAACTTCACTTTTGTATCTTTCATCCTCATTATTATCAACCAATATCTCTAAATTATCAACAACCGGCCTTAAAAACGGTGCTATCTTTTGTGTCTCACTACCAGGTAAAAATCCTATATCTTCGTCCATCTTTACAGTAGGCCTACAAACTAATATCTTCCTGTACATATTGTTTCTATCAACCAAAACTTTCTGCAACCCAACAGCCAACGAATAAAAAGTCTTAGCTGTACCTGCTGGTCCTTTTATTATTGTAAGAGGTGCTCTATCCGCATCTATCATAAGTGCCTCTTGCATAAATACCTGTCCCCAATTCCTAGGCTTTACCCCAAAAGGACTAGCATTCTTATACTCTAACTTTACTATGTACTCTCCATCAAATTTAGCCAACGCGACTTGATTACTATTATCTACACAATGTATAACCAAAAACTCATTAATGGTAAGCTCTGGTTGTATTTTTTTTGTATAACTATCCCCTTCAAATTCAAAAATATCTTCAACCTTTAATTTACCATTCTTGAAGAACACGTCCAAATTATCTTTACTGGAATAAACATCTCTTCTTCCTTTATACTGTTTATCCACCTCTGGAGATTGTTCTGCAAAAAAATCCTGCGCCTCAACACCTATAATCTCTGCCTTTATCCTAAGAAATATATCCTTTGTGACAAGATATACAGCACCACCAATATTTTTTAAGTATAAACATGTTTTTAATATCCTATTGTCTTTTTTTCCATCTGACCAACTAGACGGGAGCTCTACCTCGCTATGCCCTGTCTCTACTCGTATCAATCCCCCATTTTCTAATCTCAAACCACTGAGCAAATTTTCTCCACTCTGTGCCTGTCTTAACCTTTCTATAATTCTGGCTGTCTCCCTAGCATTGGCACCTAATTCACCTTTCTCTTTTTTGAATTTATCCAACTCTTCCAGAACAACATCAGAAATCACAACTTCATTATCTCCAAACGAATATATCGCCCCTGGAGATTGCAACAATATGTTAGTGTCAATGACAAAGGTTTTCTTCATAGTAAGACTTCCTCCTTATGAAAACTTTATACCTTACTGTGAATCTACTTTGGCTACGGTACTAGGATTCGAACCCAGACCAAATGAACCAGAATCATTTGTGCTACCCTTACACCATACCGCATTATTATAAACGCAAGATTAATTCTAACATATACCCGAAACTAACACAAGCACTTTCTTTTCAAAAACTCTAAAACTCACAACAAAGATATTATCATAAAAATCTTCCATTGTAAATAGCCTAAATTAAATTTTTTATAATTCCCATTAACCGTACACATAAGAAAGAGGAATGTCTTTTAAGCATTCCTCTTTCTTATCTTTTTTTACATCGTTCTTTAAACTATATATTGACTCTTATTTAAATTCATATCTTGATATTATTTTACTTCCCACTTCACAATTTTTACGTAATCTTGATTTATTCTATCTATAACAGCATTATTATCATCTATGTCATAATCATTTAATCCAAAGAAGGTCCTAACATAATAATCCTCCTCTTTTAATTTATTTACTATGTCCATACCACTTCCATTATCAGCATATCTACTTATATTCACTTCTCCATATAAAGTTATATTCCCACTTGCAATTATTATTCCAGTAAATTCTACTCCATCCTCAATAAATATATCACCTTCAACAAACACTATTCCTTGTGAATAATCCAATTTTTTTGTTACACTATTAGATTCTAAATATATATCCGAACCAGACTTATACATCCTGGTTATATTATTTTTACTATAATACAAATGCGCATCTAATTCATCATTTGTATGTAAATATACTCCACCTACCACATTGTTCTTTATTACATTAAACACACTATTACTTTTATTTAAATAATCTGTTAAATGCTTATCCACTGATGTTTGCACAATTTTTCTCCCTTCATATCCAAAATTCTTTGTCTCAAAAAACGTAGCCATAGTCTCTTGATATTTTTGTATGATGGAATACTGACTAAATGGATTTTCAGATTTTTTGTCAAACACATCAGCTGCTGATTCCGAATATCCCTCTCCATAATATGCATTTATTTCCTCTGTGTCTAATATATTATAAAAATCGCCTATTCCAGCTGCTATAATAACACCCTCTGCCCATCCTTGTATCTTTTTATCCTTATCAGTCTTTATTCTAAGATTTCCAAAATTCATTGTACCCATTAATCCAAAATTATCTAATATTCTATCCTCAAAATAACCTTTGAAGTGTTTGGCTCTATCATCCAATGTAAATAAATCATCTGTTTTATTCTCATACCCATTTATCATATTAATGGTTTCATTGTTGTATTCACTTGCTTCTTTAAAATGTGTATATTCTTTCGTTTTTGCATCCTTCTTAGTATCTCTAGTATAAACGTATTTATTTTTTTTACTCTTTATATATGCTTCTGATGATAACTGGGATGTCTTTGCTCCAGATATACCTGTTACATACGCATTTCCATTTGAATCACGTATATTTGTTAAAACTGATGTTCCTCCTATGTATACCTTTCTACGCAACTCAACCACTGAGTTACCATTTATATTTAATGTACTAATTCTTTTCTCATTTGTTAAATCTGTTTTTCTTCCTGTCTCTTGCTGATCACTTGACATACTCTCGCTTAAATTATCTCCTCCTACAAACACGTATGAGCTGGATAAACCATAAAAATCTCCTTCTACCACAAGCTTAGCAAAACTCGAATCTACTTGCAAATCATCTGTCACGTACAAATTTCCCTTCCCTAACAACTCATTCTTAGTCTTTTCCTCGCCTCCCATTAACGTAAACAAAGACCTCTCTTCGTCATTTCCTGTATACCCCAGCCAAATATTCGAATAGTGTGAATCTTCAGACATTATAAATTGTCTTGCGTATGTATCTCCACATATTTGTATTAGTCTACTTCTATCTATATCCCTCGCAATATTTATATGTCCTAATGTTGACACATCTCCCTCTATTTTTACACTACCAGCGTTTATATTATCTTCTAGAGATCCCATATGATTTTCCCATGTACTTCCATATATACTTCTCATGCTATCCTTCATCTTTTTAGAATAACCAAACAATATTCCTCCATATTCTGTCCAATCTGCACTCTTTTTCTCTCCTCCCCCTAATTCAGTAGGCACATAACCAAACGCTATAACATCCCCCAATATATTTATCTCCTTATCCTTTCCTAAGAACACTACATTTCTCTCAGATAATAGCGCCATCTGTCGTGAAAAAGCTGGCAATAAATCGTTTTTCTTATTCACTACCTTGTAATTTTGCAAATTGAAATCATCACTTCCATCAGATATTTTAAACTCTACTGTAGTTGTTGTTTTATTCTGTAAATTTGTTTTTTCATCTCCCACTCCTCTTATATCATTCGTATACTCAAACTTAATATCTATAACACATTTAACTATGTGGTTTTGGCTATCATAACCTGCACTACTTAATTTATAGTACATATCCTCTCCCTGTATTAGCTTTAGATAATAATACCCATCCTGTGGTGTTGATTGGTTGACCGAAAGATGCTTTAGCAAACTTTCACTATACACACTTTGCGCATATTGTGATGCATTAAACTTCTCCAGATAATTTTGTTTATACATCAAATTAAATTCATACTCATAGTCTTCCTCTGTCATCGCACCCGTCTTAGTTAAATATGCTTTACTTACGTCATCTTTCCATGCATCAAGTGTCGAACTTTTTTTTATTTCAGCCTCTGTCTCATCCCGAGCGTCCTCCTGAATCTTTTTTATCTCATTTTGTAACCTAACGGAAATCATGTTAACAATATAATCTGTACCCCTATAAATTCTTCTATCTCCACTATAGCTACGGCTTAAACTTACGTTTGTATATGCCATATCTATTATTAATACGCTAAAATAAGTTAAAAATATCAAAAAGACTAGACTCATCGCTATTGCTGATCCTTTTTCTTTTTTCATGGTTTAATCCACCTCCTTTCTAACAAGACGTACATCAATTTACTCTATAGTACTTTGTAACATAGCCTTCCTCTGTTAAATCCTCTTCCCCATCAACATCCCGTAATTCACTATCACGTACCCAAGCATCAATATCTATTATATTATCTGTCTCTTTAAAGCTTGACCCACTATCCTTACTATAATCGAATGTAGGATTGTCCTTTTCTTTGTTTATATAAAGCTCCAACTCCTCGTGCTTATCTTTAAATTTATTATCATATCTATATGAATCTGTTGACATGTACTCTGCCCAAACATTTATTTTATAACCCTTCACTTTAAAAGCCTTCTTTATTACTACGTCTTTATTTTTCGTCCAATTTGTGGAATAGTCATCCTTTGTCGTATCCTTATTAGAATCATAATTTACATCTATATTCTCTAAAACCTTAAACCTAGCTGTATTTGTTGCTTTATCAAACACTCTTGTTGCATCAGTTATGTTTAACCAATTATAATTATCCCTTTTTTTATTATTTACTGTATATACAATAAGTCCATCATCTGTTGTTACACTTCTATTATCCACCACATCAACTAAAAGTCGTAATTTTTCAAAATATTTCCCTTCTAAATTAGTCTCTTCTAGATCTTTATCAAAATATATCATTACTCGAACATTATTTCCGCACAACACTGAATCATCACCATTATTAGGTCTTACAATATTACCATTTTTTAATTCTTCCCTTGTTCCATCAAAAAGTCTTCCATCATCCTTTAGGTACAAATCCTTGTCCAAATATATTACTGGGAATATATTAAGTTCAGTCTTAGGTGACATTACTATACCTCCAACTGTATATATAGAACCACCATCCTCATAAGTTGGTGTTAGTGTATATGTTTCGTTATCACAGCTTCTTTCTAAGTATGTCTTCACATTACTTTTAATTCGTTCTACTTCACTTCGCCTTAAAAGCCCTACATTCTCTTTTGTCACAATCCCTGCCTCATTTTCCTCTGGACCAATACACCACTTATGCTTTTTAATCCAACTTTTACTTGTATAATATTTTGTGGTTGTGCTATACGCTAACGAATTATAAAATGTGCTATTTAAATAAGACGCTAAATTCCCCCATGTTTTGCTCTGATCCTCTCTTTTGTATAAAGATTTACCTTCTACATCAAAAGGAAATTGTATATACTGAACTCTCTCATCTGGCGCATACATTAATGCAACATCCCCTGGCATCGCACGAAAAACTTTTAGCCATTTCTTTCCCCCAAAAAATATATTGTCGTCAGTTTCCGATTTTTCTAATGGTTTATATTCACTAGGTATTTCTCTTAGCGTGTAGTTAGATGTACCATCGTTATTTAGCGTCACTTTAAGATAAAATCCTCGACCGTCATTGTTTGTAGAATAAGAAACTACTCCGTCTTTACTATTATTAGTACTATTTTGATATATTTGTATAATATTCTTATACGGATCCAAATCATCTAAGTTTTTCCCAACTCTTATATACAAATCATATCCACTTCTAATATCATCTGTATTATCAACCTTATACCCCTCTTTATCTAACACAGCACTTTCCACATAATTATAAACGCCATCCTTCTCTACTGTAAAATATATGTCCATTCCATCTCCAAAACGTTTTCCGTTTATACTAAGCGGTTCTTTTTTGTCTAGCATATTTCTAAAAGATTCATACATACTTTCATTATCTTGTGTGTCTAAGTACCTCCACTCTCTGGTCTTATCATCTGACGTTCTCCTACTTAGCACATCCAAAATATCTTCATCCCACGTACATATATCATCTTGAGCATTCTTTACTACATCCGTTGCCTTTTTTATATAAAACGCATTCTGATTAATTTTATTTGAAATTACATATGTTGAGAGAAAGGGAAACAATATAAGCAAAAAGATAACTGCCGCAACTAAAACTTCAATCAATGTAAACCCTGATTTAGTTCTCCTTCTCCTCATATATATCGCCTCCCTTAAACCACCTTACATTAAACCTCGTTCTCTTTATACACGACTATATTTTCATTTTCCTCATAGCTAACTCTTGGCCTATCCTCTGGATCATATTTTATTTTTATAACAAACTTTCTGTCTGTTTTATTCTCAACATGTATATCCACTCCGGACTCATCTTCATCATTTAGTCTGTCACTTGATGTTATATACAAGAACAAATCATCACCTTTTGGCTCAAACTCCACTAATTCCTCGTACTCCTCATCTGGGAAACTATTACTTTGTGTTTTTATTTTTGTGAAGAATTTGTCCTCTTTCTCTTCCACATATATATCAACTCTCTCTACAGCTTTATTATCTCCATATACCTCAGCAGCACCTTGGAACTCTCCTTTTGGATTTTGTATTCCAAGTAATACTGTCTGTGGTGTAACTCCCTCTGTGTATGCAATTAACCTCATACCAAAGTCTGCTTTATCAGCTGTATACTTGGCTTTATTGTCAGTGGTAACAGTACCTGTTGCATCTGTCCTTACAAACAAGTTATCTTTACCTGATATTTTAGTCCTATTCCAGTAATTCTTTTCTAGCATAGAATATCCAACAACATGCTTATCCATTATACCTAATATTGAAAAATTAATAGGTGCTGTAACTGTTCCATCCTCATGTCCTGTCAATGAAAACGATGTCATAGCTACTTTAGGTTTATAATTACGCATCAAATCTAAAAATCCCCACACCTTGTCCATTGTACCTGTTATTGTCACTGAATAGTTCGCACCGTATGCTGATCCATCTTCTAATTGCGCATCTTGAAATCTATACTCCTCTGTGTCTGTTATGAATCCCATCTCATACGCCTTCTTTAATACATCCTCATCAGTAATCTGCTTAATTAGCTCTTCTGATGAGATAGATGGCCCTTTTATTGTATTGTATAATGATAAGCTAACTCCATTGAAATTGTAGGGAATCTTATTCATGAAATCCTGATACAAAAACATAAGTTCCTCATACTGCATTACTGGAGGATAATTCTCTCTTATTTTTGTTAGATTTTCTTTATATTCTTTGAATTTCTTTGCTATTTCCTCAACATTTCTCTTATTCTCTTCCTGCAAATCATATTTAAAGCTTACTGTGTCTATTTCAGATAAAAGTCTTTCTCTCTTTTCCATTTGTTTACAAAACACAAATTTATAGCATAGGATGAATACCAATAACATCCCCAACACTGATGATAAAAATTTTTCATATCCTTTAATCTTTTTTAATAATTCATCCATTGTCTCATCCTCCTACCCTCTCCCTGTTTCGTAGGTACAAGAAAAGTTAAATTCCGTTGTATCATTAACCCCTTTATTAAAACTTAACACTAATCCTTTATAATATCTCTTATCCTTCCTTAAAACTTCCAAAAATGTCGCAGCGTCCTCTTGTGTTTTCGCTACACATTTCATGCTCAAGTTCCAAACATTACCTTTTGCTTTATTAAACCTTAAATACTCTATATACATATTATCTGGCATAACTTCCTGCAAATCCTTTACTACATCAGTTGGATCTATTCCATAATTATCAAGCATATTGGCTTGTTCTTCTCTTTGTTGATAAATCTTTTGCAATATTTTATATTGTTCACTCTTTTTCTTGTAGTAATTTTCATTACTTACTTCACTTTGCACTTTCTTCTTGTCCATACTAAGCTTTATATTTATTATCATTGGGACAGAAACCATAAGGGTCATAACAACCGCATATGGAATAACTATTTTTTTTAACCATTTATCACTATTTTTTAATCTTAATTCTTCCACATAACCTTTCGGTAAAAAATTAAAATCTTTCATGGATTAAAATGCCCCCTTTATCCTAATACCTCACTTATATCATCTATTGTTGTCTTTTTTATTGAATCATTTTTCTGTGTAACAACATCTTCATATATTTCTATATTCCTTGTTTTCATCTTCTTATTATTAACTGCATTAACCACTTTAAACTCTAAAACTCCATCTTGAAAATGCTTTCCATAATCATCCTTTATATAAACTGCAAGTTTTTCCTCATCACTTACCAATTTCCTACTCACATCATATCTTTCTGGATTTATAATCTTTAACCAAATCTTCGGTTCATATAAACACAAAATTCCATCATAACTATCATTAGAACTATCATTTTCATTTCCAATATATATTTTATCTATAAGTATTTCTCGTAAAGATTCCTCAACCCCATTATATAACATCTTCTCTGTATCAAATGCTTCGTGCACACCTTCATTTAATTGGGTTGGCTCATTTTCTTTAGTTACGTACAAATGAAGCATTTTTTCTTCATCGTCGTATATAAGTACAAATCTTCTCCATACACCAGTTGTATAGTCTATATTGTTCTTTTCTAAATCATACTCCACTGTACTAATAATACTATCATTCATTCTTACTTCAAGCTTTTTGTCTTTAACTAACACATTCACTCTAGATTTATTATCGTCACCAATCAAATTAAATAAACTTCTTTGCGTTACAATATCATCCATTTTAAAGTAACTTTCTATAGTAAATGATGATCTGTAAAAATTAAATTTTTCGTTTTCATTAACTCTTATATATCCATCTTTTTTAAATTTTATTACCTTTCTACCCTGTTCCCCTATACGATGTACATACTCACCCTCTTGTGGATTAGCTTCTATGTCTGTCTTTACTCTTATATACACTCGTATAGTATTTCTTACCGTATCTTTTGTTAACTGCACTGGTGGACTACGCTCTATATCATATTTCACTTTTTGAGGCTCTTTGTAAAGATCATCAGTTAGTTGTCTGTTCGTTAGCAAGAGCGTTTTTGCCCCATCTATATCTCTTATTAGTACTCTATCCTTATTATTGTAGGTATATATAATTTTCTTAGGCTCTCCTTCAGGAAAATTATCATCATCTCGTATCACTAACTTTGTCTCTAAAACTTCATTTTCATCATTATTTTTTGTATCAACTCTAGTCGCGTTAGATGAATATTTTTCTAAATCGTCCACTAAAATCCCAATCGTTTCTCTTACCATAGACAACTCCTGAGTCGTTCCAGTTTGTTTCTCAAGTGCTCTTGCTCCAAAGTAAAATAAGGTTAACATAGGTACAGTTATTATGGTAAATATTACTATGGCCACCATCATCTCTATTAACGTAAACCCGTTATTTTTTCGCACTGTACCTCCACCTCCTTTTACTTTATAAGACCTCCTATTACATTAACCAAACTTCTTTTGTTTAGTTCATAATCATCTTTGTTAGCCCCTGTATACGACACTTTATAATGACCATTTTCTAAATATTCCACTGGTATATTAAAGAAATCAGTCATATATTCTTTTGCCCCTCTTAATTTACTTGCTCCACCATATATATATATCTTCTTTATACTTCCCTCTGTGCTTCTCGAATTATAAAATTCCAAGAACCTACTTGTATCATTCATTATATTTCCAAATGCCAACGTCAATGCTTTGTTAAAATTCTCAGAATCCTCAAAAAGCTGACTCTCGTTTTCATTTGTCACCAAATTACCTCGTGTCAGTTTTAGATTTTTTGCATCCTCCTCCGACAATGTCATTTCCTTTGATATCTCCTTGTCCAACTCATCGCCACCAGTTAATAGCGTTCTATTAAATCTTAGTCTATGATCACTATATATATATATACTCGTTGTTTTAGCTCCCATATCTAATAATGCATATATTGCTCCCTTTTCTTGTTCCACTCCATGATCCTCTGCTTCTTTCACCTTCTTTTTAAGCTTTGATATTATTTTTACACGTGCTTCTTTTAATTTAAGCTTAATTTTACCTAGCTTACCAGGTTCTTTCCCTTCTTCTAACTGTTCATCCTCTTCTTCATTTTTACTCTTTAAGCTATTTATTCTCTCTCTTAAATATTTATTTAAGGATTTCATGGATGTCGTTAAATCCATAGTAAACAAACTCGAAAAACTAAACTCTGGTACTGCACCATCCTCTTCTTTTCTAAACTCTTTCATATAATTGTTACCCAAAAAATATTTTAACGTTGTGTTTATCAACAAATCTATTGATTTTAAATGCACTCCCAAACATTCCGCTACTTTTATATAATCCCTTATTTGCTCTAACGGCACTGCAACTAGCAATATACGAAGCCTTTCTTCATTATCCACATTTACTTCATCTAGTATCTTATAATCAGTCATGTACTCTGTTAGCTCTATAGGAAAGTATTGTTGTGCTTCAAACTCTATAATTTTCCCTACCTCTTTTTCATCCACCTTAGGAATTTGTATTTCACGAATTACTATATCAGATCCCGACAACACCAACGTCACATCAGCCACTTTTATATCATTTTGCTCAATCGATTTTTGAAGTAAGCTCGCAACCTCTAAAGGATTTAAAACCTTGCCGTCATCGACTAACTCTCGGCCAACAGGGATTATGCTGTGTCCAAACACCTCCAATACTTTATTGTTAAAGTGTCCATAGACAATCTTTATGCTATCACTTCCAAAGTCTATCACCATGTGTGAAGGTTTTATAATATCTTTTATCACTTGTTTTATAGATTTTTTCTTCTTTTCACTGGTTTCCTTGACCTCTTTTTTCTTTTCCATCTTAGAACCTCCCCCCCACCATAATAGTTATATACCAATTTATAATATCATATCCCCAATACATTGCCATAATAGTACCAACACTTATAAAGGGTGCAAAAGGAACTTCTTTTCTTAAATTCTTTTTATTTTTTAAAACTATACAAATTCCATACACTCCTCCCAATAATATCGACATCATAAGTGCTATCATACTAAGTTTATATCCTAATATTATACCTATCGGTATAAATAATTTTATATCACCTAATCCTATTGCTTCATCTGTTTTAAATACTATCCCACCTACCCAAGACATAACGTACAATACTCCAGATGCCAAAAACATTCCAACTACAGGACTATACCACACATCATAAAATAATACCTTACCAAAAAAACTATATATATTCAAAATAACCCCAACGGCTGTTCCTGCAACAACTAATTCATCGGGTATTATCTTATGTTCTAAGTCAATAAAAGCCGTCACAACTAAAATCCCTTCCAACAAAAAACTTCCAACAAACTCTATTGATAATCCATACTTATAAAATGAAATCCATGTCAAAAACCCCATCAATAACTCCACTACTATATATTGTGGTGATATATTACACCCACAGTATCTACATTTACCACATTGACGTACGTAGCTTATCACTGGGATCAAATCCATTGCCTTTAACTCTTGATTGCAATTAACACAATGTGACGAAGGATAAACAATAGACTCTTCTTTTGGTAACCTTACGATCACAACATTCAAAAACGATCCCACTAAAATACCTAACAACACTATCGCTATAGTCATTCACCAACACCTCATTATTTTGTAGGTAACCAAATAGCACTTTTTTTAGACTAATTTGGTTACCTACATTATATATTTAAGCAAACTATCATATCTTTTGCTGGACATAATTCTCTCACAAATTCGTATCCTTCACGAAACTTTGGTACTTTATCATCAACTTGCGCATATTCTTTTTTAGGATAGCTTTTTGCAATATATTCTTGGGTCACAATATCTAAATCTATTTGTGGATCATTTTTCGTCTTATATGGTAGCTTTACTACTGTATACGGTGATGCCAAATACATATAGTAATAATATCCTTTCTCTCTTGGAATAGGAATTACCATTTCATCTAGTGCAAGATAATTCACTATGCCCTGCTTTATGATCATAGCATTTTCTCGTGTCCAGTATATTCTACCATTATCGTACGTTAAATCTGATCCAACCGTCTTTGCTATAACTATTTCAACTGCCTGTTTTATTCTCTTAGCCTCAAGCCTATCTCCTTCAGTAATAACCTTGTTATAGTACTTCTGAATCACTATCCATGCCACAGCCACTACTAATAACAACGTAAACATATGAACTTTTTTCCCTCTATCTAATTTCTCACGTGTCATTTGTATCACCAAACCTTAATTTATATTATGCATCATGGATTATTAGGTGTAGGTGTAGGTGCAGTCCATCCTTCTGGTTCAGTATCTATCCAATATTCTTCTCCATCTGTCACGTTGTAGTCCACTCCTCTATTTAACCATCCTACATGTGTCAAACTTGCTTTACCAACTGTAGCAACTGATCCAGAAAATCCTGTTGTAGCAAAATCCAATGCAACACTAGTTCCTTCTCTTGCAGTTTCGCCATCTGTTGCTTCATAACTTCCAGTCCCTGCTCCAACTTGAGGATAATTAGTAATTGGATATCTTAACTTTAAATAAGTGTCATTCACATCTTTGCTTATCTCTCCTGTTTTATACAAAATACCACTTGCTGATGTTCCTGATGTATTATCATCATTTACTTTTAATGAAACTACTGTATATGGTGGCAACAAATACATATAAAATGCATGTAAATTTTCTTTTGGTCTTGGTATAATTGGATATGAATCACCTTCTTTATAATTTTTAGTCGTATCCGGATTTTCTCCTAGATTCTCTGGATTATATCCTGTTGGAATAATTTTACTACCCGAACCAAGCTTGTCACTTACGAATGCTCTTATATAGTTTTTACTTCTTTGGCTCCACATTACACCTCCAGTTACGTTATCTATATGTTCATTACCACTATCTAGCGCAAATAAAAGTGATATTGCTGCTTGTATTTGCTTAGCACTGGCCTGGTCCGCTCTTTGTTGTGCAGACTTTACATATGAAAATATAGCTGGTGACGCTATTGTTGCCAAAACTAATATAATTGCTAAAACTACTATTAACTCTATTAACGTAAAACCTTTTTTATTTCTCATTCAATATTCCTCCCTTTTTAAAATATATATTAAAATTTTTTGACTATAGTATTGATCCTAACTGTTCCTCCATTGTAAACACTGGCATTATCATTGCAATAACTATTATTCCCACAAATATAGCAATTAAAAGTATCATCACTGGTTCTATTATTGATGTTAATCTTTTGACTGACCTATCTACTTCCTCATCATAAAAATCTGCTACCTTAGCCACTGTAGATTCTAATGTACCAGTTTCTTCTCCTACGCTAATCATTTGTATAACCATCCTAGGGAATATGTCCATTTCTGCCAATGGAGCCGCAATGCTAGAACCACCTTTCATTTCATTTTTAACATTTTCTATTCCCTTGCTAACTAATTTATTATTTATAACAGTTGCGATTACATCAAAACTTTGAATTATTGGCACCCCTGATGAAACTAAAATTCCCATAGTTCTTGCAAATCTTGCTGCTAGAATCTTTTTAAATTCTTTTCGAAATACAGGAATCTTAAAGTACATCTTATCTATAAACAGCCCTCCTTCTTTCGATTTTTTTAGTACCTTGAATGCCCAAATAATAGCTAATATAATTAAAACTATTTTTGATATAAATAGTGGTTCTCTTAATTTATAAGCAACTTCCAATACCATTGTAGTTATCTTTGGAAGTTCTCCTCCAATCGCATCAAACATTGATATAAATTTAGGCACTATAACCACAATCATAAATATCACTGCTGCTATTGCAACTGCCATTATAAACGATGGATATATCATGGCTGTCTTTATTTTTCCTCTTAAGGTATTTTCTTTTTCAAAATGGGTTGCAACATCCTCTAGCGCCTTATCTAAATTACCAGACATCTCTCCCACTTCCACCATGCTGGTTAATATATTAGGGAAAATTCTTTCATGCTCTTTCATAGACTCAGATAAACTAAATCCTTTATGCACATTCTCTGCCACACTTCTTAGTGCACTTTTTAAAGTCTCATTTTCCTCCTGTTTTATCAAAACATCTAACGCTTGTACTATTGGTACTCCCGCATTTATCATTATAGAGAATTGTTTACAGAATATATATAAGTCTAATATATTTACTCTTTTTCTTAACGCAATTTTTTTAGATGCCTTGTCATAGCTTGTCTCATTTATCTCAACAGGAAATAAACCCTTGCCTTTTAAGATACTATAGACAACCGTTTTTTCTGCACCTTCCATTACACCCTTTTCTATTTCTCCTTTTAAGTTTCTCGCCTTATACGAATATAGTGGCATAAAACTATACCTCCTCTACTCCTCTTCTAATAAAACTGCGATCCACCATATGAAATATTCTTTAAATATGTCTTTGAAAAATTCTCTTGGTCTTGTGAATACGCCAATGCATTTTCTTGACTAATTAACTTCTTTTGATACAATTCAAACAAAGCATTATCCATTGATTGCATTCCAAGCTTCCTACCAATTTGTATCTGTGTATCTATTTGATATGTCTTAGAATCCCTTATAAGATTCGCTATAGCTGGATTAACTAACATTATCTCTGTTGCCATAACTCGGCCATTTCCATCAAGTCTAGGTATTAGTTGCTGTGATATCACTGCCTGTAAAACTGATGCAAGCTGGGTTCTTATTTGCTGTTGTTGCTCTGCCCTAAACACATCTATCACCCTATCAATGGTCTTAGCTGCACCTATTGTGTGTAGTGTGGAAAAAACCAAGTGTCCTGTCTCTGCTGCAGTTATAGCTATTTGTATACTATCAGCATCTCTCATCTCTCCTATTAATATAACATCCGGATCCTCTCTTAGTGCTGCTCTTAGTGCTGTTTTATACTCTATACTATCTCGTCCTATCTCTCTTTGTGTAACTATACTTTTTTTATGCTTATGAACATACTCTATTGGATCCTCTAATGTTAAGATATGCAAATCCTTTGTAGTATTCATTAGGTCTATTAATGATGCAAGAGTTGTTGATTTACCGCTTCCTGTAGGCCCTGTTACCAATACCATTCCCTTCTGTAAATTTGCAAGATTAACTATTGCATTTGGTAGCCCTAATTCTTCAACTGTCATTACGCTATCACCTATCGTTCTTGCAGCTATAGCATATGTTCCTTTTTGTTTATATATATTAATTCTAAATCTCCCAACATCTTCTAACTCTACCGCTAAATCAATATCTCCTACTCTCATCAATTCCTGTTTTTGTTCATCATTTAACATTCTATTAATATACTCTAACACATCATCTTTTTCAACTTCTCTTCCTAGCTTAACTAAGCTTCCATTTACTCTTAATATATATGGCACTCCTACAACTATGTGAATATCAGAGGCCTTCTTCTCTATTGCCTGTTTAAAAATTGCTTCATACTCTGCTATCATCCTACTTCACCTCCAGGTCCCTAAACTTAACAAATTTTATATATTCCTCAAATGATGTTTTCTTTTCTAATACTGCACGTTTTATATTTTCATCCATAGTCTTCATTCCATTTTCCCTTGCCGCCTTATCAATATCTTCTTCTTGTGCTTCTTGTATTATCAACTCTTTCTGCACCCTGTTTATTTCCATTATCTCAGCTATTGCAATTCTTCCAAAATAGCCTGTATTAGAACAACGTAAACACCCTTTTCCCCTAACTAACTTTAGTGTATCTTTTTTATCTATCCCCAAATGTTTCTTTTCTTCCTCATCTGCTTCGTACTCCTCAATGCAATCAGGGCACACCCTTTTAACCAATCTTTGTGCAATAACTCCTTTTAGTGACGTTGCAATAAGATATGGCTCTATACCCATATCCTGCAAACGCATTATTGTACCTGCTGCACTATTAGTGTGCAGTGTACTTAGCACTATATGTCCTGTTATAGACGCTCTAACAGCCATCTGCGCTGTTTCAGCATCTCTTATCTCTCCTATCATTATTATATCGGGATCTTGTCTTAAGAATGCTCTTAGAATTTTTACATATGTCAATCCAATCTTTTCATTTATCGCAACCTGATTTATTCCATTTACTTTTATTTCAACTGGATCTTCTGCTGTAACAATATTCTTTCTATCATCATTTAATTCGGATAACGCTGTATACATTGTAGTAGACTTACCACTTCCTGTAGGTCCTGTTACTAGTATCAATCCATTATGTATACCAAGTAAACTATCAAATCTTTCAGCTTCATCCTCGAAGAAACCTAACTCAGACTTTTTATATATTACTGTATTTTTATCCAATATTCTAATACATGCTTTTTCTCCATATGTTGCAGGCAATATATTAGTTCTTAGGTCATATGATCCAGTTTTATTCTCTACTGTAAAAGCACCATCCTGCGGCATTCTTTTTTCTGCTATGTTCATACGACTTAATATTTTTATACGCGCTATTAATGACTGATGAACTGCCTTCTCTAGCGTCATAGCTGTACGTAATTCTCCATCTACTCTATATCTTACTCTAATACTTGTTTCTGATGGTTCTATGTGTATATCACTTGCACGCATCCTGATAGCTTCGTTTACTATATTATTTAAAAGTTTTACTATAGGTGCATTGTCTATAACCTCAGCATTAGCCTCTTCTTCCTCTTCTTCCTGCTCTTTCTCTTTTTTCTCTTTTTTATACTCCTGTACCGCTACATCTATATTATCTGTCCTATATAACTCAACTAATCTTTTTTCTATTTGCCTCTCTGACCCAAATACCGGCACTACTTTAAGCCCGGTATACAATGATATGTCATCTATTGCATATATATCAAATGGATCTACCATCGCTACTGTAACCATCATCTGTTCTTTTTTTATAGGGATTGCTTTATATTTTTTAGCAAGTCTTTCTGGTATCAATTTATAAACATCACGCGAAATCATGTTCTTGTCCAAATCAATAGATTTTATTCCAGTTTGATTAAACACAGCATCATTAATTTCCTGCTGAGTAATTATACCCTTGTTTACTAATATCTCACCTAGCTTTTCCTTCGTCTTTTTCTGCTCCTGTAGTGCCACCTCGATTTGTTCTTGTGTAACTTTACCTGATTCTATTAAAATCTCACCAATTTTTTTCTTTTTGCGTTTTGTTCCAACTTCTGTTTTGTAATTATCAACATCATCTATATTAACTTTTTGCTCCAAAGATTCAGTAACATTGTTATAATCACTACTCTTTTGTGCAATAGTTTCATTGTTTAAACCATAAAATTCTTCAATCTTTCTATCTATCTGTTCTTTGGATGCAAATACAGGTATAACATCAAAACCTGTGTATAATTGTACATTATCAACTGAATATAAATCAAATGGATCTAGCATAGCAACTTTAAGAGTATTACCTTCTTGCTCTAACGGTATCGCCTCTAGCCTTTTAGCCAAACTCTTTGGTATATATTTGTATGCATCGCCAACATAATTATACTTATCTAAATCAACCGTTTTTACTCCAGTTTGCTTTTCTACAATATCTTCTATTTCTTCTTTTGATATAATCCCTTGCAATACCAAAATCTCGCCAAGTCTTTCTTTTGCCCCACTTTTTAACTCCATTGCTGTATCTATTTGTTCTTGTGTAACTTTACCTGATCCTATTAAGATCTCACCTAGCTTTTCCTTCTTTTTCTTAACTCCAGCTACATCGAGTTGCTTTTGTGAAATTAATGCATCCTCTATATCTCCTTGGGTAACTTTCCCTGCTTTAATCAATAACTCACCTAGCCTATCTTTAGGATCAGCATCTTTTAAAACTTCATCTATATCTTTTTTAGTAATCTTCCCAGCCTCAACTAAGAGCTCACCTAACCTCTTTTTGTTGTCTTCCATGATAAAAGATCACTCCTTCACAACACTTAATATATATTCTCTAAAAGGCCATATAGTCTCGCTAATTCTCCTTCGTTAAATTTATACCCAACCCAAATCTCATAAGACGCAATCGCTTGATAAAATAGCATCCCCAACCCATTCATCACACTACATCCACAACTTTGCGCCATACTCAAAAACTTCGTTTGCTTGGGGTTGTAGATAATATCGTAAACAAACTGATTTTTGTTAAATATATTTTTAAGCTTAATAACACATTTCCCAGTATCTGGTAGCATTCCAACAGATGTCGCATTTATCAACACATCACTGCCTTGACATATATCCTCTATTTTATCATTATTTGTATATGTCTCTACGATGGAAGATATATTTTCATTTATGGTATCCCGTATAATGTCGGCATGTTCTTTAGTTCGATTAACAATATTTATTTTTTTCACATGAGTATGAGCAAGTTTCACAGCTATCGCACGAGCTGCACCTCCTGCACCAAATATTGTTACAACTAATCCTTTAAAATCTCTATTGGTATTCATACGAAATGCCCTAACAAATCCTTCCGCATCAGTATTATAGCCATAAAGACGTCCATTCACATTCTTTACAGTATTCACCGCACCCATTAACAAACTGGATTTTGTTTTGTAGTCTACATACTTCATTATATCTTTTTTATATGGTGCAGTAACGTTAAATCCTACTACACCCAACGATTTTAATCCTAAAACTGCATCTTCTAGTCTTTCTTTTTCCACACAAAAAGGCACGTACACCAAATTCTTCCCAAGCATACTACTTATTTCATTGTGCAACATTGGAGACACGCTATGTTCTAAAGGATTCCCTATAATCCCTATTATCTTGGTACTTCCATTTATGCTAATACTCATCTTATATCACCTACCTCACAAGAAATTTGTATACTACAATGTATGTGATTTACCTGATAACATGAATACCAACTTTTCTGGGTACCTCTTTAATCTCACAAAAAATTCTTCTCTTTTATCTATTATCCGAACTAAAATAGTAAACATTCCAAGCCTATTACCACCCCATATGTCAGTGAATAATTGATCTCCTACCACTGCCACTTCATCTTGCCTAAGATTCATCATATCAAGCGCTTTTTTGAATCCTTTTTTGCATGGTTTTTTAGCTTTTGCTACTACATCTAGACCCAAGCTCTCATTAAACTTTCGAACTCTCTTTCCGGATCCATTGGATACAATGCATAACTTTATAGCATTTTTTTTGAGAGAATTTATCCAGTCTATAAGCTTTTGATCTGGTCTTTCAATATATTGTGCAACTAATGTATTGTCTACATCAAGTATAAGCCCTTTTATATTATTATCGGCAAGTAGCTTTACCGTTATATCATATACACTATCTAAAAATAATTTCGGTAAAAATATATCCACGCTAAACCTCCTCTTGTTTTTGTCACTGCAAGGTTTATTATACCAAATTAATATAATTCTTTCAATGTAGGCCAACACTTCTATACTTCTTACACAAATATAACATGATACTGTAACAAAAATACATAATGTGCATTTTTATCTACTTTCATTACCTTAATCTCCTATTTTTCGACTAATATCAGTTTATTATATTATCCCAAAATTGTCAATATTATATTTTTTTGGCAATTTGACTCTTGCTTGCAGAAGTGAGATTATAAATCGCTAAATGTTAGATAAACCCTTTGTATCTTATTCTCTTATTAAAACAAAAAATATTACATCCGATGTAACTTTTACAATACATAAAAGGAGAGGTGTTCACATGATAAAAGATATTTTTTGCAACAATATAGGGTCATGTGGGGAGGTGTATCGGTGCCTAAGAAGCAACAATAAGGCCTTAACCATGTTAATAATACTATTGCTTAGCTCTTTTTTTATGCCTTTTTTTAGTCGTGAAATATATGCTTCACCATATACGCCTGGCACATTGGGGATATGTACGATAGCAAATCCTGAGTTTAGATCTGACGGAGATAACACAATTACAGATGCCTCAATATACAACAGAGTATATTTTGGATGGATACCAGACAATCCATCAGGGCGAGCAATAAATTGTATTAATGATGGTACCGTTAATATAATTAATCCATATAGCGGAGCGTATAATAGACCTATATTTTGGCGTGTATTGCAAACAGAAGCAAATGATGTAAATAAAACAAAAGCATTATTTATGTTAATGGAATATGGCCTAAATTATATATCCTGGGATATGCGACATCAGAGCAATACAAGTAATCCAGGAAATCAAAGATGGAATAGAGGGAATACAACTGACAGTTCTTTAAGAAAATTTTTACAAGGATCCTCTTGTGCTTTATCCTTAACAAATAATGTTATAAATGGTACTGCAGTAGATCCTTGTGGAAATAGCGGCACAAGTTTTTATGATGAGTGCTTTGATATAGTGGAACAAAACACAATACTTGAGACGATTAATAATGAAAGAGATAATTATCTCAAAGAAGGTGGAGCTCAGAACGTTCTTGAGTGTACAGCATCGTATGGACCAACTGGTGCAGATAGGCCTTATGCATATATGGAAAAAGGTAAACTTGCTGGTGATACAAGTTCAAACGTATATAAAAAGAATACAAAAGCTTGTATTTATTGTGGATGTAGTTTAAATGGAGATAAGATATTTTTGTTATCTGTAAAAGAATCATTAAATAAAGCCTATGGTTTTAGTGATGCATATGATTATTTTTTAAGTTCAAATGGCAGATACCGTCAGAGACAAGATGTAAACAGGAGAACAAGAATGTTATCTACTCCAACAGCAAGTAATACTCGTTGGTGGCTTCGTTCCGCGTATTCGTATGATAGATTTTCTGTTGTTGGAGTAATAGATTCTGGAACTGTTGATAGAACGACTACTGACAATGATTCCACTTGCGTTAGATGTGCTTTAAATATACCTTTGTCCTCAGTCCTTATGACATCATCTGCAAACAATACGAGCTCTACCCCAGCAATCACTCAAAGTAGTGATGTAGCTAAATTAACTCCAATGCCAAATTCTTCATTGAACCCCTCAAATCCTGCCTATATTGTTCGAACTAAATTTCTCTATGGTAACAATAATTCGAACGTGACAATTCTAGATACAACTGGAAATGATGCTACAGAAACAATTAACACTGAAGTTGACAATATTCCTACCTCTATAGAAAATACATATTCTTCTGGTGCAAAACTTACTATTGTCGATGATTCTATGCAATTTAGTCTAACAAATCCTAGCCCAAATTCCACTGTGAACGTATATTCAGGCTATAAAATAACTATATCATATAGTGGCGCCAAAAATACATATGGTACTGAAAATGTTACAGGCTATATATCTGCCATAATTAAATCCGGTGCCTATAATAGCACTGATAATAACACTAGCCTGTGCGCTGCCCTGCCACTATACTACGCTAGATTAAAAACAGTCGATACCGAAGGCAATGGATCAGTAAGTATACAACTACCAGATTTAGCAGCTGGCGACTATACATTAATCATATATAACGAAATAGAACGCGGTCCATATAAAACAAACTACGCAAAACCTCAAATGCTAACTCTATCTGTACAATATACACCTGGGGCATTGGGAATATGTACAATAGGGAATCCAACTTATTACGATAGTGCAAATATTGGGAAAAATGCTGTTTTAAGTGCTCAAAAACTTGCTTCTGAATACAATAGAGTTTATTTTGGAATGACCGACTCATCAAATTCGTATGACATTCAATATGTAAAAAACAAGCCTATTTATTGGCGTACATTAAATACTACTGCAAATGACGATATTAAAACACCCGCACTGTTTATGCTAACTGAATATTGTGTCACACCTGATTATATTTTTGATGAAACTAGTCAACTATGGCAAAATAGTTTAATTAAATCTTACCTTCACAATGAAATCCTTCCCTCTTTTTTTTCACAACAAGAACAATTATCAATAATGTCAACCGCTAAAACAACTAGTGATGATCAAGAAGGAGATATTAAGTTATATAATGATGGTCTCAGTCTGGTTGCTTACGGATGCAAATTAACGGGAGATAAATTATTCCTATTATCAGCCCAAGAACAAATAAATAAATCTTATGGTTTCAGTGATTTTCAAAATATTTATAAAACTTACAATACAACCTGTATCAATACTAAAGATACAAATAAGCTAAGTAAACATTACGCTTCTGAATCTAATGTAAATAATATTTTATCCCGTCTAAGGTCTGCCTATTCTAGATATCCTGACTATACAGCCGCTATAATCGATAACGAAATAAGAACTTTAAAAATTTCTGACACTTCTCCTGTCCGTTTCGCTCTAAATATACCTCTATCTTCCATACTTATGACTACAGAGGCAACAGACCTAGGCTCTATCCCCTCTTTCACTTTTTCCACTATCTCTTCATCCTTGCCACGAACAATTATTGCGTATGATGTAGATAATATTTCAAATCCAGAAACAATAATCACTGTTGGTAATACCACAACTACTGAAATTGCCACAGTGACTTCCTCTCCTTCTGGTGCAAAACTTACTATTGTCGATGATTCTATGCAATTTAGTCTAACAAATCCTAGCCCAAATTCCACTGTGAACGTATATTCAGGCAATAAAATAACTATATCATATAGTGGTGCAAAAAATACATATGGTACCGAAAAT
>JAGCXC010000095.1 GCA_017961515.1 Clostridiales bacterium
CAGCCTTAGATGACCCAGCTTATGAGAAATTTTTTGGCTTTACACAACAATAAGTAGAAAATCTATGTGCAAAACAAGATAGTATCTCATGAAAGGAGCTAGAGGAGTGGTATAACGGATACTCTAGTAATAGCGGAGAAAAAATATATAATCCTCGTTCAGTTGTATGTTCTTTGCAAGATGGAGCATGTAGTAGTTATTGGACAAAAACAGGTAAGATGGACGATATAGTAGATTGTATACAAACTAATGTAGATAGGATAAGAGACGATATTATAAGAATGTTAGAAGGGGAAAAAATAAGAATAAAGCTAAGTGGTTTTGCAACAGAAAGGATAGAGTTAAATACAAGAGAACAAATAATATCAGCCATGGTAATACTAGGCTTTTTAAGCTACTATAACAATTATATATCAATACCTAATAATGAACTTAAAATGAAGTTTGCTGACTCATTGGCAAATAAAAAATTTGGTAAAGTAGCAGAGATTGTAAAACAATCAAACGAGATGCTAAATGCAACGTTAGATAAAGATACTGACACAATGGAACAAATACTAAGAGAGGCACACTCTCTATATACACCGGTATTAAAATATAACGACGAAAACTCGTTATCGTGTGTAATAACATTGGTATATCTAACAGCATTAGATGATTATAGAATAATGAGGGAACAAAAGTCAGGAGAAGGCTTTGCAGACTTTATATTCTATCCTAAAAAGAAAAATGATATAGCCTTTATAATAGAACTAAAAGTAAACGATACACCAGATAATGCAATAGCTCAAATAAAGAAGAGAAACTACATACAAACACTAAAAGACTATACGGGAGAAAAGCTACTAATAGGAATAACTTACGATAGTAAGGACAAAAAGCATGAAGTTAAGATAGAAGAACTATAAAGAAAGGGAGTGCCGATTATTAGAGATTTAATGTCGACAAATTGCTATGATTGTGATATAAAAGAAACATTGGTAATTGTAGGCAGCTGCCTAAAAAGAATGCAGCCAAAAGCTTTTAATGAGCTTACAGAAATGTCAAATGCTATATTTAGCGTATGTCTTGAGTCTACGCATGTAAATATGCTAATAACCAAGATAATAGCTATTATTTGTAGAACCAAGATAATAAAAATAGTGTTTGCAACTGTAGACGAATCGCCACATTGTGTGCAATTACACTATATAGAAAACGAGATAAGAAAGGCAATGAATATAGATAACATAAATATAATTCATTATGTTGCAGTAGATAATAGGCTAATTAAGATATCTAATAGCACAATAAAAAATTCAAAATCATTAAGTATGCTAGAGGCGATGGATAAGTATAATTAGGAGGTAGCAGTGAATAACGACTTATTTGTAAAAGGAATTGAAATAAATAGAGATAAGATAAATAAAACAGAGGGATTTGACAAATACCCATTTAACATAGAGTTAGTTAAGAATTTTAAGGGACTAAATTTTAGTAAACCTGTGACATTCTTTGTAGGAGAAAACGGAATTGGTAAGTCTACTTTTAGTGAGGCAATTGCAGTATCGTTGGGCTTACCAAAAGAAGGTGGCACTCAAAACTTTTTCTATGAAACAAAGGACACGACATCTATTTTATCGGACTATTTAATAGTATCTAAGTTAAAGAAGCCTAAGATGAGGTTCTTCTTAAGGGCAGAAAGCTTTTATAATTTTTCGACTGAGGTAGATAGATTAGTTGATGAGAATGGCTTTTATGAGCTTTATGA